>CAKMOM010000023.1:0-3483 GCA_927910965.1 uncultured Streptococcus sp. | reverse complement strand
AAGGATTGCCAAACAGTCCTTTCCTTTTGGTTTTGACTAGCTTTTTTGTGAAAAATTGTGTAAAATAGAATAGATAAACGAGGGGAAACCTCGGAAAATTTAAAGGAGAATCCATCTAATGGTAAAATTGGTTTTTGCTCGCCACGGTGAGTCTGAATGGAACAAAGCTAACCTTTTCACTGGTTGGGCTGATGTTGATTTGTCTGAAAAAGGTACACAACAAGCGATTGACGCTGGTAAATTGATCAAAGAAGCTGGTATCGAATTTGACCAAGCTTATACTTCAGTATTGAAACGTGCGATCAAAACAACTAACTTGGCTCTTGAAGCTTCTGACCAATTGTGGGTTCCAGTTGAAAAATCATGGCGTTTGAACGAACGTCACTACGGTGGTTTGACTGGTAAAAACAAAGCTGAAGCTGCTGAACAATTTGGTGATGAGCAAGTTCACATCTGGCGTCGTTCATACGATGTATTGCCTCCAAACATGGATCGTGATGATGAGCACTCAGCTCACACTGACCGTCGTTACGCTTCACTTGACGACTCAGTTATCCCAGATGCTGAAAACTTGAAAGTGACTTTGGAACGTGCCCTTCCATTCTGGGAAGATAAAATCGCTCCAGCTCTTAAAGATGGTAAAAACGTATTCGTAGGAGCTCACGGTAACTCAATCCGTGCCCTTGTAAAACACATCAAAGGTTTGTCAGACGACGAAATCATGGACGTGGAAATCCCTAACTTCCCACCATTGGTATTCGAATTCGACGAAAAATTGAACGTAGTTTCTGAATACTACCTTGGAAAATAAAAAATTGTAAGTCTAGAATTGATTTCTAGGCTTTTTATGTTAGTATGGTAGTATGATAAGGAATAAAAAACAAGATTATGTATTGGCCTACAAGAGACCAGCTTCAACAACATATAAGGGTTGGGAAGAAGAGGCTTTACCAATAGGCAATGGTTCTTTAGGGGCAAAAGTATTTGGGATTATAGGGGCTGAGAGGATTCAATTTAATGAAAAAAGTCTCTGGTCTGGTGGTCCACTTCCTGATAGTTCCGATTATCAGGGTGGAAATCTTCAGGACCAGTATGGTTTTTTAGCTGAGATTCGGCAGGCTTTGGAAAAGAGAGATTACAATCGGGCTAAGGAACTGGCTGAACAGCACCTGATCGGGCCAAAAACGAGTCAATATGGGACCTATCTATCCTTTGGGGATATTCACATTGAGTTTAGTCAGCAAGGTACGACTTTGTCTCAGGTTACGGATTACCAGAGGCAACTGAATATCAGTAAGGCGCTTGCGACGACTTCTTATGTCTATAAGGGAACGAAATTTGAACGTGAAGCTTTTGCGAGTTTTCCAGATAATCTCTTGGTTCAGCGCTTTACTAAGGAAGGGGCGGAAACTCTAGATTTTACTATAGAACTGTCGCTAAGTCGTGATTTGGCTTCTGATGGAAAGTATGAGGAGGAAAAATCTGATTACAAGGAATGCAAGTTGGATATTACTGATTCTCATATCTTGATGAAGGGAAGAGTTAAGGACAATGACCTGCAGTTTGCTAGCTGTTTAGCTTGGGAAACAGATGGAGATATTAGAGTTTGGTCAGATAAGGTTCAGATATCAGGAGCTAGTTATGCTAATCTCTTCTTGGCTGCTAAGACTGATTTTGCCCAAAATCCTGCTAGTAATTATCGCAAGAAAATAGATTTAGAGAAACAGGTTAAGGACTTGGTGGAGATAGCTAAAGAAAAGGGCTATGCCCAATTGAAATCAAGGCATATTCAGGATTACCAAGCCTTATTCCAACGTGTTCAATTGGATTTGGGAGCTGATGTAGACACATCCACTACAGATAATTTGCTAAAAAATTATAAGCCACAAGAGGGGCATGCTTTGGAGGAATTGTTCTTCCAGTATGGACGGTATTTATTGATTAGTTCTTCTAGAGATTGCTCAGATGCTCTACCAGCTAACCTACAGGGAGTCTGGAATGCGGTCGATAATCCTCCTTGGAATTCGGACTATCACCTGAATATCAATCTGCAGATGAATTATTGGCCAGCCTATGTTACTAATCTTCTAGAGACGGCTTTTCCAGTCATCAACTATATAGATGATTTGCGTGTCTATGGTCGTCTAGCGGCTGCAAGGTATGCAGGAATCGTCTCTCAGAAAGGTGAGGAGAATGGTTGGCTGGTTCATACTCAAGCGACTCCTTTTGGCTGGACGGCACCTGGTTGGGATTATTACTGGGGGTGGTCACCAGCTGCCAATGCTTGGATGATGCAAACTGTTTATGAAGCCTATTCATTTTATAGGGATCAAGACTATCTCAGGGAGAAAATTTATCCCATGTTGAGGGAAACCGTTCGTTTTTGGAATGATTTTTTACATGAGGATCAGCAGGCGCAGCGTTGGGTCTCTTCTCCGTCTTATTCGCCAGAACATGGGCCGATTTCGATTGGCAATACCTATGACCAATCTCTAATTTGGCAGTTATTTCATGATTTTATTCAGGCTGCTCAGGAATTGGGACTGGATGAGGCTTTGTTGACTGAGGTCAAGGAGAAGTTTGACTTGCTTAATCCTCTTCAAATCACTCAATCTAGTCGAATCAGGGAGTGGTATGAGGAGGAAGAGCAGCATTTTCAAAATGAGAAAGTGGAGGCTCAGCATCGGCACACTTCCCATCTAGTGGGACTCTATCCTGGAACTCTCTTTAGCTACAAGGTACAAGAGTATCTTGAAGCGGCGCGTGCTAGCCTTAATGATCGTGGAGATGGCGGCACAGGTTGGTCTAAGGCCAATAAGATCAATCTTTGGGCGCGTCTAGGAGATGGCAATCGAGCCCATAAATTATTAGCAGAGCAGTTAAAGTCATCTACCTTGCCAAATCTTTGGTGTAGCCACCCTCCTTTTCAGATAGATGGTAATTTTGGTGCTAGCAGTGGAATGGCAGAAATGTTACTCCAGTCTCATACAGCTTATCTGGTACCTCTAGCCGCCCTACCCGATGCATGGTCAACAGGTTCCGTTTCAGGCTTAATGGCACGTGGACATTTTGAAGTTAGCATGAGGTGGGCGGATAAAAAACTCTTACAGTTGACCATTTTATCAAGAAGTGGGGGAGATTTGCGAGTCTCTTATCCAGATATTGAAAAAAGTGTGATTGAAGTGAATCAAGAAAAAATAAAAGCGAAATGCATGGGGAAAGATTGTATTTCAGTGGCGACAGCAGAAGGTGATTTTGTTCAATTTTATTTTTAAGAAGGTGATAGAAGGCAGTAATTTGATACTGCCTTTTAAGGCTCTTTGTCAACTGTAGTGGGTTGAATAAAAGCTAAGATCTAGAAAGGACGAAATTTGTCCTTTCTTTTTTGATATTGAGAGCGATAAAAATTCGTTTTTTGAAGTTTTCAAAGTTCCGAAATCCAAAGGCATTTCGTTTGATAAGTTTAATGAGATTATTGGTCGC
>CAKMOM010000022.1:0-13821 GCA_927910965.1 uncultured Streptococcus sp. | reverse complement strand
GGAAGTAGCTCAGCTTGGTAGAGTACTTGGTTTTGGGACCAAGGTGTCGCAGGTTCGAATCCTGTCTTCCCGATTAATTATCTGGATACTTAAGGTATCTTTTTTATTTACTTTAAGGGAGAATCAGTTTGGTTCTCTCTTTTTTGGTATGAGTAATTCATTTTATAAATGATATTCAATTAAAGTTTAGGTATACACGTTTAAAATTAAGGGTTTTTATAAATTTTACTAATTTTTTAAGAAAGCAATAAAAAATCTTTCGACATAACGTATAATATTTGTGCTTATAGGATAAAAATTTCTTCTCTTGAGTTTTTAAATAAGTATTAGTTTACATTATAGTCTAAATTTGATATCACTTTGACGGAAGTGACTATAAATTCTTTTGTACTCGTGTTTTGTTGTGAAATGTTTTCTTGATTTTTTAAACAGAATCTTTTATGACATTTGTCATATTTCCTAGTGACAGAAGCATCTAGCTCTGCTAACTTCAAAAGTCTATAATTGAAGTATGAAATGGAGGAAGAAAAAATGAAACATAAAGTAATTGTCGCAATGAGTTTAGTAGCAGCAGGAGTCATGACTTATCTCATGTTTTCTGGTTTGGATGAAGACTTCTATCATTTTCCTTGGGAGTTATTTGCAGGTTTCGGCATGTTGTCTTGGTTGATCCGAGAAGGATTAAAATTGGTCTCAGATGTGAAAAAGGAGTTTGAAAAATGAAAAAAGCGATTCTCTATCTTTTTATTGGACTGTTACTAGTGGTATGGTTGGTAGAAATGTTTACAGGTTGGTTTGATCAAGCCTTCCTTCACCAATTCATCCGTGGTGCCTGGGGATTAGGATTTATGATTTTTATCGCCTTTCCGATGGGAAAGGAGTGGCTGGAAGGAGAATATCATGAACATGATTAAGGTTCAAGGCTTACATAAAAACATCAAGGGGAAGGCTATTTTGAAGGATATTTCCTTTGAGGTAGCTGAAGGTGAATGCATTGCCTTGATTGGTCCAAATGGTGCTGGGAAGAGCACACTGCTAGACTGTTTATTGGGAGATAAACTGGTTACTAGCGGACAAATATCTATCCAAGGATTGCCAGTGACGAGTTCCAGTTAGACTACACCAGATCCTATCTTCCTCAAGAAAATGTTATTGTTCAAAACTAAAGGTTAAAGAGTTGATTGCTTTCTTTCAAAGCATTTATCCAAATCCCTTGAGTAACCAGGAAATCGATCAACTATTGCAGTTTGACAAGCAACAAAAAGAGCAATTTGCAGAAAAATTGTCAGGTGGGCAAAAGCGTCTTTTCTCTTTTGTCTTGACCTTGATTGGCCGACCAAAACTTGTCTTTTTAGATGAGCCAACTGCGGCCATGGATACCTCAACCCGCCAACGTTTTTGGGAAATTGTTCAGGATCTAAAAGCGCAGGGAGTTACCATTCTCTATTCGTCCCATTACATCGAAGAGGTAGAGCATACAGCGGACCGAATCTTGGTCTTGAATAAGGGAGAGTTGATTCGCGATACAACACCTCTAGCCATGCGCAATGAGGAGATTGAAAAGCACTTTATCCTTTCTCTAGCATATAAGGAAGTTGTCGAACAGTCAAACTTGGTTAAAAACTGGTCACAAAAACAGGATGCTCTACAAGTAGTCACACGCGAAGCAGATGCTTTCTGGGAACTATTAGTACGAGCAGGATGTAGGATTCAAGAAATTGAAGTCAATAATCGTAGCTTGCTGGATACAATCTTTGAAGAAACACAAAAGGGAGATGACTAAGATGAAACGATGGATCGCACTAAACAAGATAGAATTTCTATTGACCAAACGGCAACTAGTCTATTATTTGTTATCAGTAGGGATGCCGACAGCCTTCTATTTATTTTTTTCAGGCATGTACCAGGAAACACCAGGTGGACCGACTAATTTTATGCGCGACTACCTCATCTCCATGACGGCTTTTTCCATGATGTCGACAGCTATCTTCTCATTCCCAGTTGTTTTACATACCGACAAGATCAACAACTGGCAGAAAACATTACGTCATAGCCCTGTAAATATGGTAGAATATTATCTATCAAAGATAACAAGTATGTTGATTGATTATTTGGTTTCAATCTTGGTGGTTTTCTCAGTTGGGCATTTTGTAAGAGGTGTGGACATGCCTCTAGGAAGCTGGGTTGGTGCTGCGCTCTTGCTGATAGTTGGAAGTGTAGCTTTTGTAGCCCTTGGTTTGGCCTTGACTCTCTTACCAACTAGTCAGTTGATGTCTGTCGTGGGCAATCTTCTTTATCTAGGCTTGGCTGTCTTAGGTGGACTCTGGATGCCCATCTCTTTATTTCCAGACTGGATGCAAGCAATCGGGAAGTGCCTACCGACCTATCAGTTGATGGAGTTGCTTAAGACCTTCTTAAATGAGGCTGGCATCAATTTATCAGCCACAGTTTATCTACTTGTTTTTTCAGCAGTTTTATTTGGTTTGACCATTTACCTTCAAGGTCATAAGGAGAATTCTTAATGCTTGAAAGACTGAAAAGTATAGATTATATGTATTGGGCCAGTTTGATTTTTATGGTTTTTTCCATCATTCCTGTAGTGACTGGGGAGCTTCCTGTCTGGCATTTATTGATTGATATTCTATTTGTAGTGGCGTATTTGGGTGTTTTAATAACTAAGAACCAGCGTCTTTCTTGGCTTTTCTGGGGAATCATGCTGGTCTATGTAGCTGGCTATACTGCCTTTGTTGCTGCGAATTATATCTGGTTCTTCTTTTTCCTTTCCAATCTCTTAATTTATCATTTCGGTATACGTAGTTTAAAGTCTTTACATGTCTGGACTTTTCTCCTTACTCAAGTGTTTGTTGTAGGGCAACTGTTGATTATTCAGAAAATCGAAGTTGAGTTTCTATTCTATCTGCTTGGGATTCTTACTTTTGTCGATTTGATGACTTTTGGCTTGGTTCGGGTTCGAATTGTAGAGGATTTGAAAGAAGCTCAGGCTAAGCAAAATGCCCAGATAAATCTATTGCTAGCAGAAAATGAACGCAGTCGTATCGGTCAGGATTTGCATGATAGTCTGGGACACACCTTTGCTATGCTGAGTGTCAAAACGGATCTCGCCTTGCAGTTATTTCAGATGGAGGCTTATCCACAGGTGGAGAAGGAATTAAAAGAAATTCAGCAGATAAGCAAGGATTCCATGAATGAAGTACGAACTATTGTGGAAAATCTGAAGTCACGGACCTTAGCTTCAGAACTTGAAACTGTCAAAAAGATGCTAGAAATTGCTGGCATTGAGGTTCAAGTTGACAATCACTTGGACAAGGCTAGCTTGACCCAGGATATGGAGTCCACGGCTGCTATGATTTTATTAGAACTGGCAACCAATATCATCAAGCATGCTAAAGCGTCTAAAGCTTACTTAAGATTAGAACGGACAGAGAAAGAACTCCTTTTAACAGTAAGAGATGATGGTTGTGGTTTTACTTCAATAAAAGGGAATGAGCTCCATACAGTTCGAGATCGTGTCCTTCCATTTTCGGGAGAGGTAAATGTAATTAGTCAAAAACAACTGACAGAAGTTCAGGTTCGACTAGCTTATAAGGAGAGAATGTAGATGAAAGTATTAGTCGCAGAAGATCAAAGTATGTTGCGAGATGCTATGTGTCAATTGCTCACGCTTCAACCGGATGTGGAGTCTGTTCTTCAAGTCAAGAATGGGCAGGAAGCAATCCAACTATTAGAAAAGGAGTCTGTTGATATCGCCATCCTTGACGTAGAAATGCCTGTTAAGACAGGTCTTGAAGTCTTGGAGTGGATACGAGCAGAAAAGCTTGAAACAAAGGTAGTTGTAGTGACGACCTTCAAGCGTCCTGGGTATTTTGAACGTGCGGTCAAGGCTGGAGTAGATGCTTATGTATTAAAAGAAAGAAGCATTGCAGACCTCATGCATACCTTGCACACTGTCCTCGAAGGACGTAAGGAGTATTCACCTGAATTGATGGAAGTGGTGATGACGCATCCCAATCCATTAACAGAGCAAGAAATCGCAGTTTTAAAGGGAATCGCTCAGGGCTTCTCTAACCAAGAAATTGCAGATCAACTTTATCTATCCAATGGAACAGTCCGAAACTATGTCACCAATATTCTTTCGAAACTAGATGCAGGTAATCGAACAGAGGCAGCTAATATCGCGAAAGAATCTGGTTGGTTGTGATACTATCCTATCTCGAAAACCATTATGTGCTAAAATTGAAGTGTTTCAAAGAAATAATTTGTAACTTGAGGGGGCTTAGTTTCCTCCTTTTTGTTTCGTACTAATAACTCTTCGAAAAATCTTCTTCAAACCTCGTCAGCGTCGCCTTAGATTATATATGTGACTGATCTTTGTCAGTCTTATCTACAACCTCAAAGCAGTGCTTTGAAGCAGCCTGTGGCTAGCTTCCTAGTTTGCTCTATGATTTTCATTTAGTATAAGGTGGTACCAAGAGCTAAAATTAACAAGAAAAAAGAAAAACATCTTGACAATGAGGTGAAAATTTTGTTACAATAATAGACGGTACTTTTTACTTTTGGTCTCTCAAGAGTGTACAGGGACGTGCTGACAAATGTTGCAAAAGTACACACAGATGATAGCTGTCACCAAGTGTATCATCACCAAAAATAAAAAAACACAGGAGAATGTAGATGCCTACAATTAACCAATTGGTTCGCAAACCGCGTAAATCAAAAGTAGAAAAATCTAAATCACCAGCTTTGAACGTTGGTTACAACAGTCATAAAAAAGTTCAAACAAATGTTTCTTCACCACAAAAACGTGGTGTTGCAACTCGTGTTGGAACAATGACACCTAAAAAACCTAACTCAGCCCTTCGTAAATTTGCTCGTGTACGTTTGAGCAACCTTATCGAAGTTACTGCCTACATCCCAGGTATCGGACACAACTTGCAAGAGCACAGCGTGGTGCTTCTTCGTGGTGGACGTGTAAAAGACCTTCCAGGGGTACGTTACCATATCGTCCGTGGTGCACTTGATACTGCAGGTGTTAACGATCGTAAACAAGGCCGTTCTAAATACGGTACTAAACGTCCAAAAGCATAAGGAAAGGGGATAAAGAGAAATGAGTCGTAAAAATAGAGCTCCAAAACGTGACGTATTGCCAGATCCGCTTTACAATTCACAACTAGTTACTCGTCTTATCAACCGCGTTATGCTTGATGGTAAACGTGGTACAGCTGCTTCAATCGTTTACGGTGCCTTTGAGCAAATCAAAGAAGCTACTGGCAACGATGCACTTGAAGTATTTGAAACAGCTATGGAAAACATCATGCCTGTACTTGAAGTACGTGCACGTCGTGTTGGTGGTTCTAACTACCAAGTCCCAGTTGAAGTTCGTCCAGAACGTCGTACAACACTTGGACTTCGTTGGTTGGTAACAATCGCTCGTCTTCGTGGTGAACACACAATGCAAGACCGTCTTGCAAAAGAAATCTTGGATGCTGCTAACAACACTGGTGCAGCAGTTAAGAAACGTGAAGACACTCACCGTATGGCTGAAGCTAACCGTGCATTCGCACACTTCCGTTGGTAAGATTAAGATACTAAGGGCGTTAAAAAAACGACTGAAAATTAGGAAGCTTGACGAAGAATCGAAGATTCTAGGAGAGCTTATCTATTTTCCAAGCTTTTAGCCCTAGTTCAATTCAACTTGTAAATCTACAAGTTGAAACCAACAATAGCATGAAAACATTGAGAACGGGTAGGTCCTGCCTATCCGTTTTTATTAAAATCGTGTTATAATAGAATAGAAATCAAAAATAAATAGGAGAAACAAACCTCATGGCACGCGAATTTTCACTTGAAAAACTCGTAATATCGGTATCATGGCTCACGTCGATGCTGGTAAAACAACAACTACTGAGCGTATTCTTTACTACACTGGTAAAATCCACAAAATCGGTGAAACTCACGAAGGTGCGTCACAAATGGACTGGATGGAGCAAGAGCAAGAACGTGGTATCACTATCACATCTGCTGCGACAACAGCTCAATGGAACAACCACCGCGTAAACATCATCGACACACCAGGACACGTGGACTTCACAATCGAAGTACAACGTTCTCTTCGTGTATTGGATGGTGCGGTTACTGTTCTTGACTCACAATCAGGTGTTGAGCCTCAAACTGAAACAGTTTGGCGTCAAGCAACTGAGTATGGAGTTCCACGTATCGTATTTGCCAACAAAATGGATAAAAATCGGTGCTGACTTCCTTTACTCTGTAAGCACACTTCACGATCGTCTTCAAGCAAATGCACACCCAATCCAATTGCCAATCGGTTCTGAAGATGACTTCCGTGGTATCATCGACTTGATCAAGATGAAAGCTGAAATCTATACTAACGACCTTGGTACAGATATCCTTGAAGAAGACATCCCAGCTGAATACCTTGACCAAGCTCAAGAATACCGTGAAAAATTGATCGAAGCAGTTGCTGAAACTGACGAAGAATTGATGATGAAATACCTCGAAGGTGAAGAAATCACTAACGAAGAATTGAAAGCTGGTATCCGTAAAGCGACTATCAACGTTGAATTCTTCCCAGTATTGTGTGGTTCTGCCTTCAAGAACAAAGGTGTTCAATTGATGCTTGATGCGGTTATCGACTACCTTCCAAGCCCACTTGATATCCCAGCAATCAAGGGTATTAACCCAGATACAGACGAAGAAGAAACTCGTCCAGCATCTGACGAAGAGCCATTTGCAGCTCTTGCCTTCAAGATCATGACTGACCCATTTGTAGGTCGTTTGACATTCTTCCGTGTTTACTCTGGTGTTCTTCAATCAGGTTCATACGTATTGAACACTTCTAAAGGTAAACGTGAGCGTATCGGACGTATCCTTCAAATGCACGCCAACAGCCGTCAAGAAATTGACACTGTTTACTCAGGTGATATCGCTGCTGCCGTTGGTTTGAAAGATACTACAACTGGTGACTCATTGACAGATGAAAAAGCTAAAATCATCCTTGAGTCAATCAACGTTCCAGAACCAGTTATCCAATTGATGGTTGAGCCAAAATCTAAAGCTGACCAAGACAAGATGGGTATCGCTCTTCAAAAATTGGCTGAAGAAGATCCAACATTCCGCGTTGAAACAAACGTTGAAACTGGTGAAACAGTTATCTCTGGTATGGGTGAGCTTCACCTTGACGTCCTTGTTGACCGTATGCGTCGTGAGTTCAAAGTTGAAGCTAACGTAGGTGCTCCTCAAGTATCTTACCGTGAAACATTCCGCGCTTCTACTCAAGCACGTGGATTCTTCAAACGTCAGTCTGGTGGTAAAGGTCAATTCGGTGATGTATGGATTGAATTTACTCCAAACGAAGAAGGTAAAGGATTCGAATTCGAAAACGCAATCGTCGGTGGTGTGGTTCCTCGTGAATTTATCCCAGCGGTTGAAAAAGGTTTGGTAGAATCTATGGCTAACGGTGTTCTTGCAGGTTACCCAATGGTTGACGTTAAAGCTAAACTTTACGATGGTTCATACCACGATGTCGACTCATCTGAAACTGCCTTCAAGATCGCGGCTTCACTTGCTCTTAAAGAAGCTGCTAAATCAGCACAACCAGCTATCCTTGAACCAATGATGCTTGTAACAATCACTGTTCCAGAAGAAAACCTTGGTGATGTTATGGGTCACGTAACTGCTCGTCGTGGACGTGTAGATGGTATGGAAGCACATGGTAACAGCCAAATCGTTCGTGCTTACGTTCCACTTGCTGAAATGTTCGGTTACGCAACAGTTCTTCGTTCTGCATCTCAAGGACGTGGTACATTCATGATGGTATTTGACCACTACGAAGATGTACCTAAGTCAGTACAAGAAGAAATCATTAAGAAAAACAAAGGTGAAGACTAATCCGTCCTCACTCTAGAAGGAAGTCACTTAGTGGCTTCCTTTTGTCTTTAGAAAATACCTCTAAATATGGTAAAATAGTAGAAGAATAATGTGAGGAAAATGAATGTCAAACAGTTTTGAAATTTTGATGAATCAACTGGGGATGCCTGCTGAAATGAGACAGGATCCTGCTTTAGCACAGGCCGATATTGAGCGAGTTGTGGTTCATAAAATTAGTAAGGTATGGGAGTTTCATTTCGTATTTTCTAATATTTTACCGATTGAAATCTTTTTAGAATTAAAGAAAGGTTTGAGCGAAGAATTTTCTAAGACAGGCAATAAAGCAATTTTTGAAATCAAGGCTCTGTCTCAAGAATTTTCAAATCAACTCTTGCAGTCCTACTATAGGGAGGCTTTCTCTGAAGGCCCATGTACTAGTCAAGGTTTTAAATCTCTTTATCAGAATTTGCAAGTTCGTGCTGAGGGAAATCAACTCTTTATTGAGGGTTCTGAGGCGATTGATAAGGAACATTTTAAGAAGAATCATCTTCCTAATTTAGCCAAACAACTTGAAAAGTTTGGTTTTCCAACTTTTACTTGTCAAGTAGAGAAAAATGATGTGCTGACCCAAGAGCAGGAAGAGGCCTTTCATGCTGAAAATGAGCAGATTGTTCAAGCGGCCAATGAGGAAGCGCTCCGTGCTATGGAACAACTGGAACAGATGGCACCTCCTCCAGCGGAAGAGAAGCCAGCCTTTGATTTTCAAGTCAAAAAAGCTGTAGCTAAACCAAAGCTGGATAAGGCAGAGATTACTCCTATGATCGAAGTGACGACGGAGGAGAATCGTCTGGTCTTTGAAGGGGTTGTGTTTGATATGGAGCAAAAAGTGACCAGAACAGGTCGTGTTTTAATCAATTTTAAAATGACGGACTACACTTCAAGTTTTTCGATGCAAAAGTGGGTTAAGAATGAGGAAGAGGCTCAGAAATTTGATCTAATCAAGAAAAATTCTTGGCTCCGAGTGCGTGGGAATGTGGAGATGAATAACTTCACACGCGATTTGACTATGAACGTGCAAGACGTGCAGGAAGTTATTCACTATGAGCGGAAGGATTTAATGCCAGAAGGAGAACGACGGGTTGAGTTTCATGCTCATACTAATATGTCGACCATGGATGCACTACCAGAGGTAGAAGAAATCGTTGCGACAGCTGCTAAGTGGGGACACAAGGCGGTTGCCATCACAGACCATGGAAATGTTCAGTCCTTCCCACATGGCTATAAGGCTGCTAAGAAAGCGGGAATCCAGCTGATCTATGGTATGGAAGCCAATATCGTGGAGGACCGTGTCCCTATCGTCTACAACGAAGTGGAGATGGACTTGTCGGAAGCGACCTACGTGGTCTTTGACGTGGAAACGACGGGACTTTCAGCTATCTATAATGATTTGATTCAGGTTGCGGCCTCTAAGATGTACAAGGGGAATGTTATTGCTGAATTTGATGAATTTATCAATCCTGGACATCCCTTGTCAGCTTTTACTACTGAGTTGACTGGAATTACAGATGACCATGTCAAAAATGCCAAACCACTGGAACAAGTTTTGCAAGAATTCCAAGAATTCTGCAAGGATACGGTCTTAGTTGCCCACAATGCTACCTTTGACGTTGGATTTATGAATGCCAACTATGAGCGTCATGGTCTTCCAAGGATTAGTCAGCCAGTTATCGATACGTTAGAGTTTGCTAGAAACCTCTATCCTGAGTATAAGCGTCATGGTTTGGGACCTTTGACCAAGCGTTTTGGTGTGGCCTTAGAACATCACCACATGGCCAACTACGATGCGGAAGCTACTGGTCGTCTGCTCTTCATCTTTATCAAAGAGGTAGCAGAAAAACATGGTGTGACCGATCTAGTTAGACTTAATATTGATTTGATTAGTCCAGATTCTTATAAAAAAGCTCGGATCAAGCATGCGACTATTTATGTCAAGAATCAGGTAGGTCTAAAAAATATCTTTAAGTTGGTTTCTTTGTCCAATACCAAGTATTTTGAAGGGGTGCCACGAATTCCGAGAACAGTTTTAGATGCCCATCGGGAAGGATTGATTCTGGGGTCGGCTTGTTCAGAAGGTGAAGTTTTTGATGCGGTTGTTTCCCAAGGTGTGGATGCGGCGGTTGAGGTGGCCAAGTATTATGACTTTATCGAGGTCATGCCACCAGCTATCTATGCTCCCTTGATTGCCAAGGAGCAGGTCAAGGATATGGAAGAACTCCAGACCATTATCAAGAGTTTGATAGAGGTGGGAGACCGTCTTGGCAAGCCCGTTTTGGCTACGGGAAATGTCCACTATATCGAACCAGAAGAAGAGATTTACCGTGAAATTATCGTCCGTAGTTTGGGACAGGGGGCTATGATTAACCGAACTATTGGTCACGGTGAACATGCCCAACCAGCTCCTCTGCCAAAAGCCCATTTTAGAACGACCAATGAGATGTTGGATGAATTTGCCTTCTTGGGAGAGGAATTAGCTCGGAAACTAGTTATTGACAACACCAATGCCTTGGCAGAAACCTTTGAGCCTGTTGAGGTTGTAAAAGGTGATTTGTACACACCTTTTATCGACAAGGCGGAAGAAACGGTTGCTGAGTTGACCTATAAGAAGGCCTTTGAGATTTATGGAAATCCGCTGCCAGATATTGTTGATTTACGGATTGAAAAAGAATTGACTTCCATTCTGGGGAATGGATTTGCCGTGATTTACCTGGCTTCCCAGATGTTGGTGCAACGTTCCAATGAACGGGGTTACTTGGTGGGCTCTCGTGGATCCGTCGGATCTAGTTTTGTTGCGACCATGATTGGGATTACAGAGGTCAATCCTCTCTCTCCTCACTATGTCTGTGGTCAGTGTCAGTACAGTGAGTTTATCACTGATGGTTCTTACGGTTCAGGTTTTGATATGCCCAATAAGGACTGTCCTAAATGTGGCCACAAACTCAGCAAAAACGGACAAGATATTCCTTTTGAGACCTTCCTTGGTTTTGATGGAGACAAGGTTCCTGATATTGACTTGAACTTCTCGGGAGAAGACCAGCCTAGCGCCCATTTGGATGTGCGTGATATCTTTGGTGAGGAATATGCCTTCCGTGCAGGAACGGTTGGTACGGTGGCTGCAAAGACCGCTTATGGCTTTGTCAAGGGCTATGAGCGAGATTATGGCAAGTTTTATCGTGATGCAGAAGTAGAACGCCTCGCTCAAGGTGCGGCTGGTGTAAGCGGACGACAGGTCAACACCCGGGGGGAATCGTTGTTATTCCGAACTACATGGATGTCTACGATTTTACGCCTGTCCAGTATCCAGCGGATGATGTGACGGCTGAATGGCAGACCACTCACTTTAACTTCCATGATATTGATGAGAACGTCCTCAAACTCGATGTACTGGGGCATGATGATCCGACCATGATTCGAAAACTCCAGGACTTGTCTGGGATTGACCCAAATGAGATTCCTATGGATGATGAAGGCGTTATGGCCCTCTTTTCTGGGACGGATGTGCTTGGGGTAACACCTGAGCAAATTGGAACACCGACTGGCATGCTGGGAATTCCAGAGTTTGGAACAAATTTTGTACGTGGAATGGTAGATGAGACCCATCCGACAACCTTTGCGGAGTTGCTTCAGCTCTCAGGTCTATCCCACGGTACCGACGTTTGGTTGGGGAATGCCCAAGATCTGATTAAACAAGGTATTGCGGATCTATCAACCGTTATCGGTTGTCGGGACGACATCATGGTTTACCTCATGCATGCGGGTCTCGAGCCTAAGATGGCCTTTACCATCATGGAACGAGTACGTAAGGGCTTGTGGCTCAAGATTTCAGAAGAGGAGCGAAATGGCTATATTGAAGCCATGAAGGCCAATAAGGTGCCAGAGTGGTATATCGAGTCCTGTGGGAAAATTAAGTACATGTTCCCGAAAGCCCATGCGGCAGCCTATGTTATGATGGCCTTGCGTGTAGCTTATTTCAAGGTTCACCATCCAATTTATTATTACTGTGCTTACTTCTCAATCCGCGCTAAGGCTTTTGATATCAAGACCATGGGTGCGGGCTTGGATGCCATCAAGCGTAGAATGGAAGAAATCTCTGAAAAACGTAAGAACAATGAAGCCTCCAATGTGGAAATCGATCTCTATACAACTCTTGAGATTGTCAATGAGATGTGGGAACGTGGGTTCAAATTTGGTAAACTCGATCTCTACCGTAGTCAGGCGACAGAGTTCCTCATCGACGAGGACACCCTTATCCCGCCATTTGTAGCAATGGATGGTCTGGGAGAGAACGTTGCCAAGCAATTGGTGCGAGCGCGTGAAGAGGGAGAATTCCTCTCTAAAACAGAACTACGTAAGCGTGGTGGGCTCTCATCAACCTTGGTTGAAAAGATGGATGAAATGGGGATTCTGGGCAATATGCCAGAAGATAACCAGCTCAGTTTGTTTGATGAGTTGTTTTAAAAAATTGCTTATTTTGATCAAGTGGACAAAATATGTCCACTTGATTTGTTATAATTCTCTTAAAATAATAGAAAAGAGAGTATAATATGGTGAATCAAGAAATTTTAAATTCTAATGTGTCAATTGAAGAGGAAATTTATAATTTTGAAAAAGGCTTGAAAGATGATGGGAATGATTGGACCGGATTCCCACAAATAGACTTAAAAGAAGATTCTCAATGTATTTACATTTGCGGTATTTCAGAGACTGATAGATGGCATTTGTTTTATTATACGTTAACTAAAATAAAACCTGTTACTCCAATAGCATCACTTGCATATTATCGAGTGAGAGATAATTTGATTTTTTCTAAACATAGTCAATGGATGAAACTGCAAATGGGGTATACAGAGTATGATTTGATTTTTCTGGATGGAGTTCAATTTTTTGGGAGAGGCTGATCAAAGGGTACAGGAATACTGGATGCAGCGATTCAAAGAGAGTAAGAAAAGAAACAAACTCTTCATTGTATATTCAGACTGCTTACCCGAAGACTTAAAAAATATGGCTGAATCCGTAGTTGAGTTCTTCGAATCTGGCATAGTGGTACAGTTGAAATCACCTAAGGGCTAGTTTATTTTGCTTTAATCGTTTTGAATATAAAGTGCAAAGTTAGAGGTTAAAATGATGAACAATACAGGATTAGATAACAAATATCAATTAAAAAATTTTCTAGAAAAAGATGGTAATGATTTAGCAAAGAAAGGGGCCGTAGCTGTAGTAGAAAACTTAGGGTTACAATATAATCCCCTTTATATTTATGGGGAATCGGGTTCAGGTAAAACACATCTCCTTCAAGCTATTGGGAATAAGGTGCTTGAGAACGATCCAGAAAAACGAGTAAAATACATTTCTGCCGAAAACTTATTGGAAAATGAGCTAGAAATACAAAAAGTTAGAAGTGAGGAGTTTGATCTCCTAATTGTAGATGATATTCAGGTATTGGGAGAAAAAGATGATATGATTCAAGAAAAATTTTTTAATCTATTTAATTCTCAACATATTAAGAATAAGCAAATTGTTTTATCTGGTGATTCTGAACCAGATCAGTTGAAAAATGTCAAATCTCGTTTAATTGTGCGTTTTAAGTGGGGGATGACAGCGTGTTTAACATCGCTTGAAAAATAATAAGAAGGACTGAAAATGAATGATCAAGAGAGACTACTAACGATTTTTTTACGTTTACAGTTAGGTACTTCATTTGAAAAAAAGCAATTGGCTCAGGAATTTGAGGTTAGTGAAAAGACTATACAGAGAGATTTTTCGCTACTCCGTGATATTTTATCTAGTAACACCAGTTATAGTGGAGATTTTCTTTATAACCGTAAGACGAATAAGTATTGTTTAGCAAGTAAGTCAGTTTTT
>CAKMOM010000021.1:0-38025 GCA_927910965.1 uncultured Streptococcus sp. | reverse complement strand
CTATTTTGTAATACCTACTAGTAGCTTCAGCTATAGTATACTACTTTCACACTAGTTTGTAAAGCATAATAGTTAATACTCTTCGAAAATCAAAAGAGCAAACTAGGAAGCTAGCTGTAGACAGCTCAAAGCACTGCTTTGAGGTTGTAGATGAAACTGACGAAGTCAGCTCAAACACTGTTTTGAGGTTGTGGATAGGACGTGAACGAAGTCAGTAACCATACATACGGTAAGGCGACGCTGACGTGGTTTGAAGAGATTTTCGAAGAGTATTAACTATTATGCTTTACAAACTAGTGTGAAAGTAGTATACTATAGCTGAAGCTACTAGTAGGTATTACAAAATAGATTAGAAAGGGGAAGGAATGAAGGAAACTCAACTATTAAAAGGTGTTCTTGAAGGTTGTGTCTTGGATATGATTGGTCAAAAAGAGCGGTATGGTTATGAGTTAGTTCAGACTTTGCGAGAGGCTGGATTTGACACTATAGTTCCAGGAACTATTTATCCTTTGTTGCAAAAGTTAGAAAAAAATCAATGGATAAGAGGCGACATGCGTCCATCGCCAGATGGTCCAGATCGAAAGTATTTTTCGTTAACAAAAGAAGGAGAAGAGCGAGTCTCGGTCTTTTGGCAGCAATGGAACGATTTGAGTCAAAAAGTAGAAGGAATTAAGAATGGGGATTAAACCATGAAGAAAATGAAGTATTACGAAGAAACAAACAATTTGTTGCATCAGTTTTCTGAGGATAATCAGCAGTATTTTGAGGAGCTCTGGGAAAGTTTTAATCTTGCTGGATTTCTCTATGATGAGGACTATCTTAGAGAGCAGGTTTATTTGATGATATTAGATTTCTTAGAAGCAGAACGAGATGGCATGAGTGCAGAGGATTATTTAGGTAAGAATCCTAAAAAAATAATGAAAGAGATGCTTAAGGAAGCACCACGTAGTTCTATCAAGGAGTCCCTTTTGACACCAATTCTTGTCCTAGTGGTATTACGTTATTATCAACTACTAAGTGATTTTTCTAAAGGTCCTCTCTTAACAGTCAATTTGCTCACGTTTTTAGGGCAACTGCTTCTTTTTCTAGTCGGATTTGGGCTTGTGGCTACAATCTTACGTTGGGGCTTAATCCAAGATTCTCCTAAAATGAAAATTGGCACCTATATTATCGTTGGGATTCTTGTTCTGCTAGTCGTTCTAGGATATGTAGGAATGGGAAGTTTCATACAAGAAGGAGCCTTTTATCTTCCGGCGCCCTGGGATACTTTATCTGTCTTTACGATTTCGCTGGTCATCAGTATTTGGAATTGGGAAGAAGATTTTTTTCGTCCCTTTAACAGTATGATTGTTGCTCATCTTGTCGTAGGTTCTCTGCTCCGTTACTATGAGTGGATGGGAATTTCAAATGTTTTTCTTACAAAAATTATTCCTTTAGCTGTCCTCTTTATTGGAATCTTTGTCTTGTTCCGTGGGTTTAAGAAGATAAAATGGAGTGAAATATAGTCAAAAAGCCGTTGCAAAGCGGTTTTTTGTTATAATTAATTGAAGAATGTAGAATCAAAGGAGAAAAATTTGATGAGATACATAACTCTTGGTCAAGATGACAAAGAATTAT
The DNA here is from genome assembly GCA_927910965.1 of uncultured Streptococcus sp. Taxonomy (GTDB): domain Bacteria; phylum Bacillota; class Bacilli; order Lactobacillales; family Streptococcaceae; genus Streptococcus. The sequence continues at coordinate 36,408 of CAKMOM010000021.1, read as the reverse complement.
CAGAAATTGTTCTCGGAATGATGAGAATAAAAGATAAGTCTGTAAAAGAAGTTGAAGAGCTTGTAGAAACAGCACTTTCTGTTGAAATCAATGCTTTTGACTTGGCTGATATATATGGTCTTGGTCGTTGTGAAGAACTGTTAGGTCTTGTCCTAAAAAATCGTCCAGATTTAAGAGAAGAGATGTGGATTCAGTCAAAATGTGGAATTCGCATTGAAGAATTTACCTATTTTGATTTTTCTAAGGACTATATTATAAAATCAGTAGACGGTATTTTGCAAAGATTGAAGATTGATCATCTAGATAGCTTGCTTCTTCATCGACCAGATGCTTTGATGGAATCTGACCAAGTAGCAGAAGCCTTTGATCTCCTTTATAAACAAGGTAAGGTCCGAGATTTTGGAGTTTCTAATCAAAATCCTATGATGATGGAGTTGCTTAAAAAAGATGTCAAGCAGCCGTTAGCTGTTAATCAGCTACAATTGAGTGCGGCTTTTACTCCAGGATTCGAATCAGGTTTTCATGTTAATATGGAAGATAGTCAAGCAGCTATGCGAGATGGCAGCATTTTTGAATATTGCAAATTAAATGACATAGTTATCCAGGCCTGGTCTGTCTTACAATTTGGGTATTTTAAAGGGAATTTTGTTGGAAATGAGAAATTTCAAGCTTTAAATCAAGTACTTGATCGTTTAGCTATTAAATATGGAGTAACCTCTTCAACTATTGCGATTTCTTGGATATTGCGTTATCCAGCAAAAATGCAGGCAGTCGTAGGTACAACCAATCCTAAGCATTTGAGAGAAGTTAGCCAAGCGACAAACTTTAGCTTAACAAGAAAAGAATGGTATGAAATTTATCTTGCTGCAGGGAATGATTTGCCCTAGGTAGAAGCAGATATAAATAAATCACAGTCAAAAAGCGGTTTTAAAGCGGTTTTTTGTTATAATGAAGGGGAGAATTATTGATATTAAAGGAGAAAAACATGACATTTGAAGAAATTCTACCTGGGTTAAAGGCTAAGAAAAAATATGTACGAACTGGTTGGGGAGGTGCTGAAAACTATGTCCAACTTTTTGACACCATTGAACAAAACGGGGTTGCACTTGAAGTAACACCTTATTTCCTAATCAACGTTTCCGGGGAGGGAGAAGGCTTTTCCATGTGGAGTCCGACACCTTGTGATGTTTTGGCGACAGATTGGGTAGAAGTGAATGACTAAACGTGTATTGATTACGGGAGTGAGTTCAGGAATCGGCCTAGCACAAGCTCGCCTCTTTTTAGAGAATGGCTTTCAAGTTTATGGAGTTGACCAAGGTGAAAATCCACTCTTAGAGGGTGATTTCCACTTTTTTCAGAGAGATTTGACCTTGGACTTGGAGCCTATTTTTGACTGGTGTCCTCAGGTAGATATTTTGTGCAATACTGCCGGAGTTTTGGATGATTACAAACCACTGTTGGAACAATCAGCGCAGGAAATTCAAGAGATTTTTGAAATCAACTACGTTACTCCAGTAGAGTTGACTCGCTATTATTTGACCAAAATGTTGGAGAATAAAAAAGGATTCATTATCAATATGTGTTCCATTGCTTCAAATCTAGCAGGAGGTGGTGGTCACGCCTATACTTCATCTAAGCATGCCTTGGCTGGATTTACCAAGCAGTTGGCTCTAGACTATGCTGAAACTGGGATTCAGGTCTTTGGTATCGCTCCAGGAGCAGTCAAGACAGCTATGACAGCTGACGACTTTGAACCAGGTGGCTTAGCAGACTGGGTGGCGAGTGAAACACCAATCAAGCGCTGGATTGAGCCAGAGGAAATAGCAGAGATTAGCCTTTTCTTAGCAAGTGGGAAAGCGAGTGCCATGCAAGGACAAATTCTGACAATAGATGGCGGATGGTCTTTAAAGTAGGGAGAATAAAGTTAATAAAAAGGAGCACCCATGACACCGCAAGAAATGTGGAATGCATACAAGAAAATTGATCCCTCTATCGGAGATGAGGTAGATGCCTGGGCTTTTGGAGTGGAAACAGATCTCTTGGCAGATTTGGTGTTTAAAGGCGAAAAGACAGCAACCGCCTCAGCCTACGACCTCTACGCACTAGAAGATGAACCTCTTCCGCAAGAAGGCACCTTTGACATCATTTTAGATAGCCAAAATCGAGCTGTCTGCATTGTCGAAATTACAAAGGTTTCCATTCAACCTTTCAAAAAAGTTTCTGCTGACCATGCCTACAAGGAAGGTGAGGGAGACAAATCTCTGGGTTATTGGCGTCAGGTTCATGAGGATTGTTTCGCCGAGTGGTTGAGAGAAGCAGGACTGACTTTTACACCTGAAAGCAAGGTTGTTTTAGAAGAATTTCGCAAGGTCTACCCACTGTAGACTGCTAGAATGAAGAAAGTTTTGGAAATGACCGTCCAATCCTTTTTTCTTAAGCAAAACATGATATAATAAGTTTGTTTGAAGAAGAGCTCTAGCTCTTAAACTTAGATAGGAGAAAACTATGCAAGCAGTTGAACATTTTATTAAGCAATTTGTTCCTGAACATTATGATTTATTTTTAGACTTGAGTCGTGAGACCAAGACTTTTTCAGGAAAGGTGACTATTACTGGTCAAGCACAGAGTGACCGTATTTCCCTTCACCAAAAAGATTTGGAAATCGCTTCTGTAGAAGTTGCAGGGGAAGCTCGCTCATTCACAGTTGATCATGACAACGAAGCTCTTCATATTGAATTAGCTGAGGCTGGTCAAGTTGAAGTGGTTATCGCTTTCTCAGGAAAAATTACAGACAACATGACAGGGATTTACCCTTCTTATTACACAGTTGATGGAGTTAAGAAGGAGGTCTTGTCAACTCAATTCGAGAGCCATTTTGCGCGCGAAGCCTTCCCATGTGTGGATGAGCCAGAAGCCAAAGCAACTTTTGACCTCTCTCTACGTTTTGACCAAGCAGAAGGTGAATTGGCCTTATCAAACATGCCTGAGATTGATGTTGAAAACCGTAAGGAAACAGGTATCTGGAAGTTTGAGACAACACCTCGCATGTCTTCTTACTTGTTGGCCTTTGTTGCTGGTGATTTGCAAGGTGTGACGGCTAAAACTAAAAACGGTACCCTCGTAGGTGTTTATTCAACCAAAGCTCATCCACTATCAAACCTTGATTTCTCACTGGATATCGCTGTTCGCTCTATCGAGTTTTACGAAGATTACTATGGAGTTAAATACCCAATCCCTCAATCTCTCCACATCGCCCTTCCTGACTTCTCAGCTGGTGCTATGGAAAACTGGGGGCTTGTGACCTACCGTGAAGTTTACTTGGTTGTGGATGAGAACTCTACCTTTGCTAGCCGTCAACAAGTTGCCCTAGTTGTGGCCCATGAATTGGCTCACCAATGGTTTGGGAACCTCGTTACTATGAAATGGTGGGATGACCTTTGGCTCAATGAAAGCTTTGCTAACATGATGGAGTACGTCTGTGTGGATGCTATTGAACCAAGCTGGAATATCTTTGAAGATTTCCAAACAGGTGGTGTTCCGTCTGCGCTTAAACGCGATGCGACTGATGGTGTTCAATCTGTTCACGTCGAAGTTAAACATCCAGATGAAATCAATACGCTCTTTGACGGAGCTATCGTCTATGCTAAAGGAAGCCGTCTCATGCATATGCTTCGCCGTTGGCTAGGTGATGCCGATTTTGCCAAAGGTTTGCATGCCTACTTTGAAAAACATCAATACAGCAATACAATTGGTCGTGACCTTTGGGATGCTCTTGGTCAAGCATCAGGACGTGATGTCGCAGCCTTCATGGATTCTTGGTTGGAACAACCTGGTTACCCAGTTCTCAGTGTCAAAGTTGAAAATGATGTCTTGAAGATTTCACAAAAACAATTCTTTATCGGTGAGCACGAAGACAAGAACCGTCTCTGGGTTGTGCCACTAAACAGCAACTGGAAAGGCTTGCCTGATACACTCGAAACTGAAAGCATCGAAATCCCTGGCTACGCAGCTCTTCTTGCAGAAAACAAAACAGCACTTCGTCTCAACACAGAAAATACAGCCCACTACATTACAGACTATCAAGGAGACTTGTTAGATGCTGTTCTTACTGACCTAGTTGAGCTTGATAATACAAGTAAACTGCAAATCGTCCAAGAACGTCTCTTACTTGCTGAAGCAGGGCACATTTCTTATGCTGACTTGCTCCCAGTTCTTGATAAACTAGCTAAGGAAGAATCTTACCTTGTCGTTTCAGCTGTTTCTCAAGTAATTTCTGCTCTTGAGCGCTTTATCGATGAAGGAACAGAAGCTGAAAGAGCCTTCAAAGCCTTGGTTGCTAAATTGGCTCGTCATAATTATGACCGTCTTGGTTTTGAAGCTAAAGACGGAGAATCAGATGAGGATGAATTGGTTCGTCAGTTGGCTGTTTCTATGATGATTCGCTCAAACGATGCAGAAGCTAGTCAAGTCGCTAGCCAAATCTTCGCGACTCACAAGGAGAATCTTGCAGGACTTCCAGCAGCTATTCGCTCACAAGTTCTGATTAATGAGATGAAACATCATGAGACTAAAGACTTGTTAGCACTTTATCTTGATACCTATACTCACGCAACAGATGCTGTCTTTAAACGTCAGTTGGCAGCTGCTCTTGCTTACAGTACAGATGCGGACAATATCCAAACCTTGATTACTTCTTGGAAGGACAAATTTGTGGTCAAACCACAAGACTTGTCTGCTTGGTACTTCCAGTTCTTAAGCCATCAAGCAACTCAGGAAACAGCATGGTCTTGGGCTCGTGAAAATTGGGCTTGGATTAAGGCAGCTCTTGGTGGAGATATGAGCTTTGATAGCTTTGTTATCCTTCCTGCTCACGTATTTAAGACTCAGCAACGCTTGGCAGAGTATAAGGAATTCTTTGAGCCACAACTTTCTGACCTTGCTCTTAGCCGTAACATCGGTATGGGAATCAAGGAAATTGCAGCGCGTGTTGATCTGATTAACCGTGAAAAAGTTGCAGTGGAAGCAGTCGTTCTTCAATACGGAAATGCATAAATAAGCCTAAAATAAAAAGAAAACTCAGCTATCTCATGTAAAATGCAGAGAGTTGAGTTTTTTTTAAGGCAAATTTGGTATAATGGTTTTAATAAGGAGGAGTTTCTCATGATAAAAATCTTATTGGTTGAGGATGACCTAGGCCTGTCAAATTCAGTATTTGACTTTTTAGACGATTTTGCGGATGTCATGCAGGTATTTGATGGGGAAGAAGGTCTCTACGAAGCTGAGAGTGGCGTCTATGACTTGATTTTGCTCGATTTGATGTTGCCTGAAAAAAATGGCTTCCAAGTATTGAAAGAATTGCGTGAAAAGGGGATTACGACTCCAGTTCTGATCATGACTGCCAAGGAAAGTTTGGATGACAAGGGACATGGATTTGAACTGGGAGCAGATGATTATCTGACCAAACCTTTCTACCTAGAAGAACTCAAAATGAGAATTCAAGCCCTGCTCAAACGTTCAGGCAAGTTTAATGAAAACACCTTGACTTATGGAAATATTGTGGTTAATTTGTCAACCAATACCGTTAAGGTTGAAGATACTCCTGTCGAATTACTGGGGAAAGAGTTCGATTTACTGGTTTATTTCCTTCAAAATCAAAATGTTATTTTGCCGAAGACTCAGATTTTTGATCGTTTATGGGGATTTGATAGTGACACAACGATTTCGGTTGTCGAAGTTTATGTTTCAAAAGTCCGTAAGAAATTAAAAGGAACCACTTTTGCAGAGAATTTGCAAACCTTGCGCAGTGTTGGGTATATTTTAAAAGATGTTCAGTAAACTAAAAAAAACATGGTATGCGGATGACTTTAGTTATTTTATCCGCAACTTTAGTGTCTTCACTCTGATTTTCTCTACCATGACCTTGATTATTTTACAGGTCATGCACTCGAGTCTCTATACTTCGGTGGACGATACGCTACATGGTTTGAGTAATAATCCTCAAGCAGTTATCCAGCTGGCAGTAAATAGGGCAACAGAAGAGATTAAAGACTTAGAGAATGCGGCTACAGATACTAGCAAGACTGAAGTAAAACCCAATGTCAGTTCCAATACCGAGGTTATTCTTTTTGATAAGAATTTTACCCAGCTTCTTTCTGGAAACCGATTTTTGGGATTGGATAAGATTAAGTTAGAGAAAAAAAGAACTAGGACATATCTATCAGATTCAAGTTTTTAATAGCTATGGACAAGAAGAAATCTATCGCATGATTTTGATGGAAACCAATATCAGTTCGGTTTCAACCAATATCAAGTATGCAGCTGTCTTGATTAATACCAGTCAGTTGGAGCAAGCCAGTCAAAAGCATGAGCAATTGATTGTGATTGTGATGGCAAGTTTCTGGATTTTGTCTTTGCTTGCCAGTCTCTATCTAGCTAGAGTCAGTGTTCGTCCTCTGCTTGAGAGCATGCAGAAGCAACAGTCCTTTGTGGAAAATGCCAGTCATGAGTTACGAACTCCACTCGCAGTTTTGCAAAATCGCTTAGAGACCCTTTTTCGTAAGCCGGAAGCTACCATTATGGATGTGAGCGAAAGCATTGCCTCTAGTTTGGAAGAAGTTCGAAATATGAGGTTTTTGACAACGAACTTGTTGAATTTAGCTCGGAGAGATGATGGGATTAAGCCGGAACTTGCAGAAGTTCCAACCAGTTTTTTCAATACGACTTTCACAAACTATGAGATGATTGCTTCGGAAAATGACCGTGTCTTCCGTTTTGAAAATCGGATCCATCGAACGATTGTCACAGATCAGCTTCTTTTGAAACAACTGATGACCATCCTATTTGATAATGCCATCAAATATACTGAGGAGGATGGTGAAATTGATTTTATGATTTCAGCGACTGATCGTAATCTTTATTTGCTAGTTTCCGACAATGGAGTCGGTATTTCAGCAGAAGATAAGAAGAAAATTTTTGATCGCTTTTATCGAGTGGATAAGGCTAGAACCCGTCAAAAAGGTGGTTTTGGTTTAGGATTATCTCTAGCCAAGCAAATTGTAGATGCCCTAAAAGGAACCATTACTGTTAAAGATAATAAACCAAAAGGAACAATCTTTGAAGTGAAGATTGCCATCCACACACCATCTAAAAAGAAAAAATAAAAATATCGCTCCAGACGGGGCGATATTTTGGATTTATCTTCTACGTTTTTGTTTGATAATAAAGCGCTGAACTTTTAAGACAAGTAAGCTGGATCCGATTGCTACGGCAAATGCAAGAGCAGGCGATAATTTTATTGCTAAAAAGATAAAACTAAAGATAGCAATACAGATACAAAAAACAGCGATATTAACAAAAAATAGGATTTCCTTGAGATTGGCATCAGATTGTGCTTCAGGTGTATAATCTTGATAGCGAGGAACCTGCTGGCTTAATTCTTCTTGATAGTCTACCTCATAGGATTGTAATTTTCTTACGGGCATTATTCTCTCCTTAACAGTACATACCTATTTTATCATTTTTTCAGCAGAGAATTATTACAGAAAGGTTACAATAAGAATAAAAGTCCCTTTTCATTTTTAAAGAATGGCTGATTTTCCAGAAATGTGGTATAATTTTTCTTATGGAAAAGATTATCATTACAGCAACTGCTGAAAGTATTGAACAAGTTAAACAACTGCTCGAAGCTGGCGTAGACCGTATCTATGTCGGTGAGAAAGATTTTGGCCTTCGTCTGCCAACGACCTTTAGTTATGACCAATTGCGTGAAATCGCTAAGTTGGTTCATGATGCTGGTAAGGAATTGATCGTTGCGGTTAATGCTCTCATGCACCAAGACATGATGGATCGTATCAAGCCATTCCTTGATTTCTTGGAAGAAATCAAGACAGACTACATTACGATTGGGGATGCAGGTGTCTTTTACGTTGTCAACCGCGATGGTTATTCCTTTAAGACCATCTATGATGCTTCAACTATGGTGACAAGCAGTCGCCAGATTAACTTCTGGGGACAAAAGGCTGGCGCATCTGAGGCTGTTTTGGCGCGTGAAATTCCATCTGCTGAACTCTTCAAAATGCCAGAGATTTTGGAAATTCCTGCTGAAGTTTTGGTTTACGGAGCTAGCGTTATCCATCATTCTAAACGTCCGCTCTTGCAAAATTACTATAACTTTACGCACATAGATGATGAAAAGACGCGCAAGCGTGACCTCTTCTTGGCTGAGCCAAGTGACCCAGAGAGTCACTATTCCATTTTTGAAGACAATCATGGAACCCACATTTTTGCCAACAATGACCTTGATTTGATGACAAAATTGACAGAATTGGTAGAGCATGGTTTTACTCACTGGAAATTAGAAGGTCTCTATACACCTGGTCAGAACTTTGTTGAGATTGCAAAACTCTTTATCCAAGCGCGTAGCTTGATTCAAGAGGGCAACTTTAGCCATGACCAAGCCTTCTTGCTGGATGAAGAAGTGCGTAAACTTCACCCTAAAAACCGTTTCCTTGATACAGGATTCTATGATTACGATCCTGATATGGTTAAATAAAGTAAATGGATAGTTGAGAGAAGGAAGATGCAAACATTTTCTTCTCTCAATTTTTCTTATTCTCCAATATTTTCAAAAAATCAGAAGGCTAGGATGCTCTGTTTGCTGGGATTTTTAATACAAGTAATCTTCTCGAGTTTGAAAATTATCCTATGTTTGCAGGTGCCAAATGGCCCTTTTTTTGGTATAATTTTTTATAATGAAAACGATTGGTAATCGCTATGTTGTGGTGGATTTAGAGGCAACTAGCACAGGTAGTAAGGCTAAAATTATCCAAGTGGGAATTGTTGTGATTGAGGACGGAAAAATCGTTGATCACTATACGACAGATGTCAATCCACATGAACCTTTGGATGCTCATATCAAAGAACTGACAGGATTGACAGACCAACGTCTGGCGCAAGCACCTGATTTTTCGCAAGTTGCTAGAAAAATCTTTGACTTGGTGGAGGACGGGATTTTTGTAGCCCATAATGTTCAGTTTGATGCTAATCTCTTGGCGGAAAATTTATTTTTGAAGGCTATGAACTAAGAAATCCTCGTGTTGACACGGTCGAATTGGCTCAGGTCTTTTTCCCTGAACTGGAAAAATATAGCTTGCCGATATTGTGTCGAGAATTAGGAATTCCTCTAAAACATGCTCACACAGCCCTTTCAGATGCCCAAGCTACAGCGGAATTACTTCTTTTTTTACGAGAAAAGATGACCCAGCTTCCTAAAGGTCTCTTGGAACGCTTGCTGGAAATGGCTGATGCGCTCCTATACGAGTCCTACCTGGTTATTGAGGAAATTTATCGCAGCCAATCTATCCTGAGTTCTCTAGACTTGGTCGAAGTTCAAGGACTGTATTTCAAGAAAACTGGAGCTCCCCTGGAGTCACGAAAACTATCTCAGGATTTTTCTAAAAATATTTCTCTGTTGAACCTTGAAGTGAGGGAGGAACAAGAAAGTTTTGCTAAAGAGGTTGGCTTGCTATTGAAAGATGAGCCTGTCTCTCTGATTCAAGCTCCGACAGGGATTGGTAAAACTTATGGATATCTCTTACCTGCTTTGTCCCAAGTGGAAAATCGTCAGATTGTCCTTAGCGTTCCGACAAAGATTCTTCAAAATCAAATCATGGAAGAAGAAGGTAAACGTCTCAAGGAAGTGTTCCATATAGATATTCATAGTTTAAAGGGACCACACAATTATCTGAAGTTGGATGCCTTTTATCGTTCCTTGCAGGAAAATGATGAAAATCGCTTATTTAGACGCTTTAAAATGCAACTCTTGATCTGGCTGACTGAGACAGAGACAGGAGATTTGGATGAAATTGGGCAACTCTACCGTTACCAACATTTTCTAACAGACCTTCGTCATGACGGGAATTTATCATCTCAAAGCTTATTTGTGACGGAAGATTTTTGGAAACGTAGTCAAGAAAAGGCACAAACCTGCAAGCTTTTAGTGACCAATCATGCCTATCTTGTAACTAGACTGGAAGATAATCCTGAATTTGTCAGTGACCGTTTATTGATTATTGATGAAGTTCAAAAGATTTTGTTAGCTCTAGAAAATCTGCTTCAAGAGACTTACGATGTCCAGTCTATTATCGATTTGCTTGATAAGGCTTTACTGGAGGAGCAAAATAAGGTCCAACAACGAATACTAGAAAGTATTCGCTTTGAGTGCCTCTACTTGATAGAACAATTTCAGTCTGGAAAATCTAGGAAAAATATCTTGGATTCTCTGACCAATCTCCACCAGTATTTTTCAGAATTAGAAGTAGAAGACTTTGAGGAGCTGGTTCGCTATTTTACAGCTGACCGAGATTACTGGCTTGAAGCAATTGAAACGAGTCAAAAGAAAATTCAAATTTCCTCTACGAAATCAGGACGTATTCTCCTATCTTCTTTAGTACCTAATTCATGTCAAGTCTTGGGAGTGTCGGCTACTCTTGAGATTAGTCAGAGAGTTTCTTTGGCAGACCTGTTAGGCTATCCCGAAGCTAAATTTGTTAAGATTGAAGCTGGTAAAAAACAGGATCAAGAAGTGGTCTTGGTCAAAGATTTTCCCCTGGTAACAGAAACATCCTTAGAAGTTTATGCTCAAGAGGTAGCTGATTTGCTGATGGATGTTCAAGATTTCCAGCAACCGATTTTAGTTCTCTTTACTGCTAAAGACATGCTTCTAGCAGTATCGGATTTACTTCCAGTTAGCCACTTGGCCCAGTATAAAAATGGGGATGTTCATCAGCTTAAGAAACGCTTTGAAAAAGGTGAACAACAAATCCTGCTAGGTGCAGCAAGTTTCTGGGAGGGAGTTGATTTTTCAAGTCATCCTTTGTGATTCAAGTTGTACCAAGACTTCCTTTCCAAAATCCTCAAGAACCCTTGACGAAAAAGATCAATCAGGAACTGAATCAGGAAGGGAAAAATGCCTTTTATGATTATCAGTTGCCAATAGCCATTATTCGTTTAAAACAGGCTTTGGGAAGAAGTATGAGACGCGAACACCAACGTTCCTTAACTCTTATTTTGGATAGGAGAATTGTCGGAAAGCGATATGGCAAACAAATTGTAACTTCTCTAGCAAAAGAAGCGACTGTTAAAACCGTCTCTCAATCCGAAGTTGATGAGGCTATTGATAAATTTTTAAATGAACTTTGATAAATAGTATTGTATGAAAGTATAAGGTTAGTATATATGAAACGTTCTCTCGACTCTAGAGTCGATTATAGTTTGCTCTTGCCAGTGTTTTTTCTACTGGTTATTGGCGTGGTGGCTATCTATATAGCCGTTAGTCATGATTATCCAAACAATATTTTGCCTATTTTAGGGCAGCAGGTCGCCTGGATTGCCTTGGGGCTTGTGATTGGTTTTGTGGTCATGCTCTTTAATACTGAATTTCTTTGGAAGGTTACACCCTTTCTATATATTTTAGGCTTGGGACTTATGGTTTTACCTATCGTCTTTTATAATCCAAGCTTAGTTGCATCAACAGGTGCCAAAAACTGGGTATCGGTAAATGGTGTTACCTTGTTCCAGCCGTCAGAATTTATGAAGATATCCTATATCCTCATGTTGGCCCGTGTCATTGTCCAGTTTACAAAAAAACATAAGGAATGGAGACGTACAGTTCCGCTGGACTTCTTATTGATTTTCTGGATGATTCTCTTTACCATTCCAGTCCTAGTTCTTTTGGCACTTCAAAGTGACTTGGGGACGGCCTTAGTTTTTGTGGCTATTTTCTCAGGAATAGTTTTATTATCGGGCGTTTCTTGGAAAATTATTATCCCAGTATTTGTGACTGCTGTAACAGGAATTGCTGGTTTTCTAGCCATCTTTATCAGCAAGGACGGTCGGGCTTTTCTCCATCAACTGGGCATGCGACCTACCAAATCAATCGTATCTTGGCTTGGCTTAATCCTTTTGATTTTGCTCAAACAACTACTTACCAACAGGCTCAAGGACAGATTGCCATTGGAAGCGGTGGCTTATTTGGTCAGGGGTTTAATGCTTCGAATCTGCTTATTCCAGTTCGTGAGTCTGATATGATTTTTACGGTCATTGCAGAAGATTTTGGCTTTATTGGCTCTGTCCTTGTTATTGCCCTTTATCTCATGCTGATTTACCGTATGTTGAAGATTACTCTTAGATCAAATAACCAGTTCTATACCTATATTTCCACAGGTTTGATTATGATGTTGCTCTTCCATATCTTTGAGAATATCGGTGCCGTGACAGGTTTGCTTCCTTTGACTGGGATTCCCTTGCCTTTTATTTCGCAAGGAGGATCGGCTATTATCAGTAACTTGATTGGTATTGGCTTGCTTTTATCGATGAGTTACCAGACTAATCTAGCTGAAGAAAAGAGCGGAAAAGTTCCATTCAAACGGAAAAAGGTTGTATTAAAACGAATCAAATAAGGAGAAAATCATGGTTAAAGTAGCAGTTATGTTAGCTCAGGGCTTTGAAGAAATTGAAGCTTTGACAGTTGTGGATGTTTTGCGTCGTGCCAATATTACTTGTGATATGGTAGGATTTGAAGAGCAAGTAACAGGTTCACATGCAATCCAAGTAAGAGCAGATCGTGTCTTTGATGACGATTTATCAGACTATGATATGATTGTTCTTCCTGGAGGTATGCCTGGTTCTGCACATTTGCGGGACAATCAGGCCTTGATTCAAGAGTTGCAAAGCTTTGAACGAGAAGGGAAGAAACTGGCAGCCATTTGTGCGGCGCCAATTGCCCTCAATCAAGCAGGGCTATTGAAAAACAAGCAGTACACTTGCTATGATGGCGTTCAAGAGCAAATCTTTGATGGTCAATATGTAAAGGAAACAGTAGTGGTAGATGGTCATTTGATAACCAGTCGAGGCCCCTCAACAGCCCTTGCCTTTGCCTACGAGTTGGTGGAGCAATTAGGAGGAGACGCAGAGACTTTACGAACAGGAATGCTCTATCGAGATGTCTTTGGTAAAAATCAGTAAAAACGGGAGTCAAACTCTCGTTTTTTATGTGGAAAACTCAGGGAAATCATCGCTTTTTTCATAAAAAAAATGCTATAATGAAGGGTATGAAATATCACGATTATATCTGGGATTTAGGTGGAACTTTACTGGATAATTACGAAACTTCAACAGCTGCATTTGTTGAAACATTGGCATTGTATGGCATCACACAAGACCATGACAGTGTCTATCAGGCTTTAAAGGTTTCTACTGATTTTGCGATTGAGACATTCGCTCCCAACTTAGAGAATTTTTTAGAAAAATATAAGGAAAATGAAGCCAGAGAGCTTGAACATCCGATTTTGTTTGATGGAGTTTCTGATTTATTGAAAGATATCTCCAATCAAGGTGGCCGTCATTTTTTGGTTTCTCATCGAAATGATCAGGTCTTGGAAATTTTAGAAAAAACCTCTATAGCAGCTTATTTTACAGAAGTGGTGACTTCTAACTCAGGCTTTAAGAGAAAACCAGATCCTGAGTCCATGATTTATTTAAGAGAAAAGTATCAAATTAGTTCAGGGCTTGTCATTGGTGATCGACCGATTGATATCGAAGCAGGTCAAGCTGCAGGACTAGCTACCCACTTGTTTACTAGTATCGTGAATTTAAGACAAGTATTAGACATGTAAGAAAAAGGAATAAGATGACAGAAGAAATCAAAAATCTGCAGGCACAAGATTATGATGCCAGTCAAATTCAAGTTTTAGAGGGCTTAGAGGCTGTTCGTATGCGTCCAGGGATGTATATCGGGTCAACTTCAAAAGAAGGTCTTCACCATCTAGTCTGGGAAATTGTTGATAACTCAATTGACGAGGCCTTGGCAGGATTTGCCAGCCATATTCAAGTCTTTATTGAGCCAGATGATTCGATTACTGTTGTCGATGATGGGCGTGGTATCCCCGTCGATATTCAGGAAAAAACAGGTCGACCTGCCGTTGAGACTGTCTTTACTGTTCTTCACGCTGGAGGAAAGTTTGGCGGTGGCGGATATAAGGTCTCAGGTGGTCTTCACGGAGTAGGGTCCTCAGTTGTTAACGCCCTTTCAACTCAATTAGACGTTCATGTCCACAAAAATGGGAAGATTCATTACCAAGAATACCGTCGTGGTCATGTTGTCGCAGATCTTGAAGTAGTTGGAGATACGGATAAAACGGGAACAACAGTTCACTTTACACCGGATCCAGAAATTTTCACTGAAACAACAACCTTTGATTTCGATAAATTAAATAAACGGATTCAAGAGTTGGCCTTTCTAAATCGTGGTCTTCAAATCTCTATCACAGATAAGCGTGAAGGTTTCGAACAAACCAAGCATTATCATTATGAAGGTGGGATTGCTAGCTACGTTGAATATATCAACGAGAATAAGGATGTTATCTTTGATACACCAATCTACACAGATGGTGAGATGGATGATATCACAGTTGAAGTAGCCATGCAGTACACAACTGGTTACCATGAAAATGTCATGAGTTTCGCCAATAATATTCATACACATGAAGGTGGAACGCATGAACAAGGTTTCCGTACAGCCTTGACACGTGTTATCAACGATTATGCTCGTAAGAATAAGTTACTGAAAGACAATGAAGACAACTTAACAGGGGAAGATGTTCGCGAAGGATTAACTGCAGTTATCTCAGTTAAACACCCAAATCCACAGTTTGAAGGACAGACCAAGACAAAACTGGGGAATAGCGAAGTGGTCAAGATTACCAATCGTCTCTTCAGCGATGCCTTTTCTGATTTCCTCATGGAAAATCCACAGATTGCCAAACGTATCGTGGAAAAAGGAATTTTAGCTGCTAAGGCTCGTGTGGCTGCCAAGCGTGCGCGTGAAGTCACTCGTAAAAAATCTGGTTTGGAAATTTCTAACCTTCCAGGGAAACTAGCAGACTGTTCTTCTAACAATCCTGCGGAAACAGAACTCTTCATCGTCGAAGGAGACTCAGCTGGTGGATCAGCAAAATCTGGTCGTAACCGTGAATTTCAGGCAATTCTTCCAATCCGCGGTAAGATTTTGAACGTTGAAAAGGCAAGTATGGATAAGATTCTAGCTAACGAAGAAATTCGTAGTCTTTTCACAGCGATGGGAACAGGATTTGGTGCAGAATTTGATGTTTCAAAAGCCCGTTACCAAAAACTTGTTTTGATGACCGATGCCGATGTCGATGGAGCCCACATTCGTACTCTTCTTTTAACCTTGATTTATCGTTATATGAAACCAATCCTAGAAGCTGGTTATGTTTATATCGCCCAACCTCCAATCTATGGTGTCAAGGTTGGAAGCGAGATTAAAGAATATATCCAGCCAGGAGCAGACCAAGAAATTAAACTCCAAGAAGCCTTAGCCCGCCACAGTGAAGGTCGTGCCAAACCAACTATTCAGAGGTATAAAGGTCTGGGTGAAATGGACGATCATCAGTTATGGGAAACAACAATGGATCCCGAGCATCGCTTGATGGCCAGAGTTTCTGTGGATGACGCAGCTGAGGCAGATAAAATCTTTGATATGTTGATGGGAGATCGAGTAGAGCCTCGTCGTGAATTTATCGAAGAAAATGCCGTCTATAGTACACTTGATGTCTAAAAAATCGGGAGAAGTAGTTCCCTTGGTCTAAAAAATATGATATAATCATTACGATTGTTTCAAGTTAAAAAGGAGTTTAATATGTCTGGTAGTCTAGTAGTATATCTTATAATTGCAATTGCAATTATATTGCTGATTTCATATGCTATAGCAATTTATGTACGGAAACGCAATGAAAGTAAATTAGCAATTTTAGAAGAGAAAAAAGAAGAGCTGTACAATCTTCCAGTTAATGATGAAGTTGAAGCTGTAAAAAATATGCACTTGATTGGACAAAGTCAAGTGACTTTCCGTGAATGGAACCAAAAATGGGTTGACCTATCTCTTAACTCTTTTGCCGATATCGAAAATAATCTTTTCGAGGCAGAAGGTTATAACAATTCATTCCGTTTTTTTAAGGCTAGTCATCAAATTGACCAAATCGAGAGCCAAATTACCTTGATTGAAGAAGATATTGCGGCAATTCGCAATGCCTTGGCAGATTTGGAGAAACAAGAATCTAAAAACAGCGGTCGTGTTCTTCATACCTTGGACTTGTTTGAAGAGTTGCAACACCGAGTGGCTGATCATTCTGAAGAATATGGCCAAGGTTTATCTGAAATCGAAAAACAATTGGAAAATATCCAATCAGAGTTTTCTCAGTTTGTTACTTTGAACACTTCAGGTGACCCAGTAGAAGCTGCTGTGATTTTGGATAATGCTGAAAATCATATCTTGGCTTTGAGTCACATTGTTGACCGCCTGCCAGCGATTGTAAAAACATTATCTAAAGAGCTACCTGATCAATTGGAAGATTTGGAGGATGGTTACCGTAAGCTTTTAGATGCTAACTATCATTTTGCTGAAACGGATATTGAATCTCGCTTCCAATTGCTTTATGAATCTTTGAAGAAAAACCACGAAAATATTGCACAATTAGAGTTGGATAATGCTGAGTATGAAAATACTCAAGTTCAAGAAGAAATCAATTCACTCTATGATATCTTTACACGAGAAATCGCTGCTCAAAAAGTAGTAGAAGGCTTAGTTGCAACTCTTCCTACATATTTGAAACACATGAAAGATAGTAATGCTGTTTTAGTGGAAGATATTCAACGATTGAGTAACAATTACCTACTATCTGAAACGGATGTTAGTCATGTTCATAGATTACAAGCTGAGTTAGAATCTTTAGAAGAATCTGTATTGGAATTAACTTCTGAACAAGAGGAACATTCTGAGCCTTATTCATTACTTGAAGATCGTTTGGAAAACTTACAAGCGACTTTGAAGGAAATTGAAGATGAACAAGTTTCGGTTAGTCAACGTCTTGCTCAGATTGAAAAAGATGATATCAATGCTCGCCAGAAGGCAAATGTTTATGTTAATAGTCTTCACACAATTAAGAGATATATGGAAAAACGCAATCTTCCAGGTATTCCTCAGAATTTCTTACAGTTGTTCTTTACAGCAAGTAACCATACTGAAGAGTTGATGGCTGAACTAGAAGAAGCTCGGGTCAATATCGAAGCTGTGAACCGTATGCTTGAAATTACAACCAATGATATGGAAGCACTTGAAGAAGAAACATATAATATTGTTCAATATGCAACGTTGACAGAACAATTGCTACAGTATTCGAACCGTTATCGCTCATTTGATGAACGAATTCAAGAAGCTTTTAATGAATCATTAGAAATTTTTGAAAAAGAATTTGATTATCATGCTTCATTTGATAAGATTTCGCAAGCTTTGGAAGTTGCAGAACCAGGTGTAACCAACCGTTTTGTCACTTCATACGAAAAAACACGTGAGACGATTCGTTTCTAACATAATAAAAAAGATTTGGTTCTGTGATAAGCAGCACCAAATTTTTTTTATTTATTTATAGTTTTTAAAAATGCCCAGTTACCAATTGATTTTGACCCATATTCTAAGTCCATATGGTCCAGTAATACATAATCGTTTTTTTCGTAGAATGAGGTATTTCTAGCTGTACTAGTTATGAGTCCCAAGTGTTTACAGCCTTTTGATTTGACATAAGGTTCAATCCCTTGTGTCAGAAAAGTACTGCCTATTCCCCGCCCCTTACTTTCTATATTGACAGCTAAAGCCATCAAATACCAATCAAACTCCCCTGATTGTTCTAAATGCTTTTTGGAACGTTTTACAAAGTCAAAGTATTTAAGGAGATTTTGTGGTCGAATGTAGCGAAAAATGTTTGTTCCTCCATTTCGTAGATAGGATAGTATACAGAAATCTTTTTGTTGCAAAAGGGCGACTGCAAGTAAGTCTCCATCCTGTTCCGCAATTAAACAGTTTCCCTTCTTAATATAGACTCTAGTAAGCAGAATTTGCAACGTTTCTACAAAAGCAGGATAGGAGTCAGGTTTCTTCAAATCATCCCTTATAATCGTTAAAAAGGGATAGTCAAGAAAGGAATTGGCTAATAATTTTCCAATTTTTTCGCTTTCTTCAATTCTTGCCTCTCTATATATGATGTCTCCCATGTTTGTCTCCTTAATTATCTACAAAATCTTGTATGATAAGATTTTATAGATAAAAAATTGGAGATGATTTAAAAAGCTAAATAAACCTAATTTTGTTCCATAAGGTTCAAAGCACTTTCTAATCTCTCCAAGATTTTATTTGGTTGGAATCGAAATTCCAATTAATTTTTCTGAATAGAGGGTTTTGATATTGGCCTCATCAATAGAGTCCTTATCAATTTTACGTTTCAAGAAAAATTCTTGAATAGCTTCGATTTCAGGTTCTCGAATAGCGCGGTGTTTGTTTGAGATGAGGATTTCATAGTGAAGCGGAGCTTGGGTAAAAATAACATCGGTATTCCCTGCAGAATAGACCTCAACAAGGGTTGCGTCTGTACTTTCTAGCTGGCTTTTAACAAGTTGCGAGTGTGAGTTTGTCGTATTGATTAGCTTCATAACATTTCCTCCGATTTTCTAATTCTATTATAGCACTTTTTGAATAAAGTGGCTGGATTTAGTCAATCTTATGCTGTTTTTTCCATGATTGGATTGCCCATTTATGGCTACCACGTTTGAGATTTTCAATAGCTTCATCAATAGGGAACCAGGCAATATGATTAAAGTCTTCTAGTGGCTTTTGCACTTCTTTGAAAGAAGTTGCTTCATAGAGGTAGGCAGGATTGTAGTAGTAGGTGTCACGATGACGAGAGTAGAAATATTCGTCAGCTTGTCCGTAATAGGCACCAATTTCAGCTGTGAAGCCAAGCTCTTCAATCAATTCACGTTTTAGGGCTTCCTGATGGTTCTCACCAGCTTCAATTTCGCCACCTGGTAGGAACCAAGCGCCATTGGGTGCTTGAACAAGAACAATTTGTTTTTGTTCAGCATCAGGTATAACTGCATATACGCCATAGCGTGAAACATAGTCTGTATTCGCTTTTTTTTCTCCGAAAGTTGGGTTTGCCATTGCATTTTCCTCATTATCTATTATCTTTATTATTATCTTAATGGACAAAGGCCTAGCTGTCAAGAATTTATAGTTATTTTAGTAAAAAGGAGCAGAAAATTTTCATTTTCTACTCCTTTTCTATAGGATTTATACTTCTTTTTCAGAAGTCTTTACTTCAGCTTTTTTGGCAGATTTGATTTGAATGTTACCCTTGCTGGTCATCACTGCCTTGAGGTCTTTTTCGCTTGGATTTTCAAGGTAGTAGTCAGTGATTGCGTCCTCAATATAGTCTTGAATAGTACGACGAAGTGGGCGTGCTCCCATTTTTGGATCATAACCAAGGTCAACCAATTTTTCCTTGACCTTGTCGGTTACATCCAAATGAATGTTGTTGCTAGAAAGGCGCTTGTTAACGTCTGCAAGCATAAGCTCGACAATCTGAAGGAGGTTGTCCTTGCTGAGAGCCTTAAATTCGATAATACCATCAAAACGGTTCATAAACTCTGGGCTAAAGAAGTTACCGAGTTCACCAAGAACAGAGTTGGTACGTCCTTCGCGAGCTGCCCCGAAACCAACGCTGGCTTCGGCCTTACCTGTACCTGCATTTGAAGTCATGATGATGATGGCATCCTTGAAACTAACGGTGCGTCCTTGCCCATCTGTCAAACGACCATCGTCCAAGACCTGGAGGAACATATGCATGACGTCTGGATGGGCCTTTTCCACTTCATCCAAGAGGATAAGTGAGTAGGGATTACGGCGGACTTTTTCAGTTAATTGCCCAGCCTCATCGTAGCCAACATAACCTGGAGGGGCACCAACTAATTTAGCTACACTGTGTTTTTCCATGTATTCACTCATATCGAAGCGAATCATACTGTCAGCAGAACCAAAGAGTTCGATAGCTAGTTGTTTGGAAAGTTCTGTCTTACCGACACCAGTTGGCCCAACGAAAAGGAAACTTCCGATTGGGCGGTTAGGGGTACCGAGACCGACACGATTACGGCGAATAGCCTTGGCAATCTTATCGACAGCATCATCTTGTCCAATAACATGAGACTTGAGGTCTTCGGCTAGATGGATGAGTTGAGATTGTTCTTTCTCTTTTAAATCACCAACAGGAATATTGGTTTTCTGCTCGATAATGTGCTCAATGGTTTTCTCACTAATGATAGGAGTATCTTGGTCTGTGACCTTTTTCTTTTGCATTTCCTTATACTTGGCAATCTGGTCACGGAAGTAGGCGGCCTTCTCAAAATCTTCTTCTCGTGTAGCTTGAGATTTAAGATTTTCAGCCTCAATCAAGCGCTGATCGATTACTTTAGGATCCACAAAATTCAAGGTCAAGTTCATCTTAGAACCAGCTTCATCTAGGAGGTCAATGGCCTTGTCAGGCAAGAAGCGATCTTGGATGTAGCGATTGGACAGAGTTGCAGCTGCTTCAATTGCAGCATCGGTATACTGAACGTGGTGGTAGTCTTCGTATTTCTTTTGAATGCCTTTGAGGATAGTAATTGTTTCCTCCACTGTTGGTTCATCCACTTTAACAGGTTGCATACGACGCTCTAGGGCTGCATCTTTTTCAATGATACGGTATTCATTGAGGGTAGTAGCACCGACCAATTGCAGCTCTCCACGAGCAAGGGCTGGTTTGAGGATATTTCCAGCATCCATATTGCCATCGCCTGCAGAACCTGCACCGACAATTTCATGGATTTCATCGATAAAGAGGATAATATCCTCACGTTTGCGAATTTCTTCCATGAGCTTTTGCATGCGTTCTTCAAATTGTCCTCGGATACCCGTTCCTTGAACTAGGCTAACCACATCCAGACGGATGACTTGTTTGCCTTGGAGTTTATGTGGAACATCGCCATCAACGATTTTCTGAGCTAGACCCTCGACAACGGCAGTTTTTCCGACACCAGGTTCACCGATAAGAACAGGATTATTCTTGGTTCTGCGATTGAGAATCTCGATGACACGGATAATCTCATCATCGCGTCCAATAACGGGATCTATATCTCCACGACGGGCAATTTCAGTTACGTTGATACCAAATTCTTCTAGCAGGCCTTTTTCTTGGCTTGGAGGCGGAGTTTGAGCAGGTCCACGATTTTGGGAACCATAACCGCCATTTCCACCGTAACCTCCACCTGATTGAGTTGGGGGAGTCGGAGGAGTATTGTTAGAAGGCCTGAAATTGTTTAGGTCATTGAAGAAATCACCAAAGGGATCAAAGTCACGATTGTTCAGATTTGTCATACCTTTAAAGAGGCTATTGTTAGGATCTGTCTTGATAATCTTATAGCAGTTTTGACAGAGGTCAATTTGTTTTTGCTTTCCATTAAGATTGGTATAAAGATGAATTGTTGAGTCGTTGATTTTACAGTTTTGACAAAGCATACATCTACCTCATTTCTTTCTTTAGCCTGACCTGTCTAAAGGTCAAAAATAGTCAAATTTCTATACTCTCATTATAACAGGATTGGGGTGTAAAGCAAGTAAAAAGATTGCAGCTGTGAGAAGTTGTTACAATGAAAATTTTTGAGATTTTAGGGAATAAAAAAATCCTATTTGTGAGACAAAAAGGATTTTGGTTAGACATGCAGGGTGTAATCCCAGCTTGTTTTGTATTAGTAAAGGAGTTCGTAAATCTCCATTGCAATCAAGTCAATGCTGTCAAACGTATAAGTTTCGCGAGCTTCGACATCACGAAGGGTAAAGATTGAGCCGTTTTCTTCGTCGTGGCTGTATGCAACTTCTGCAACAACAACTCCTTCGCGTTCAAAATTACGTTTTAAATTTCCGCCGTCTTTTGCCATTGCTTCAAGGCGGTTGATGATTCTAACCAAATGTGATTCCATTTTGATTCTCCTTCATTTCTTATCGTTACTATTTTACCATAAAGGA
This sequence comes from uncultured Streptococcus sp., assembly GCA_927910965.1. GTDB lineage: Bacteria > Bacillota > Bacilli > Lactobacillales > Streptococcaceae > Streptococcus. The sequence goes on along the minus strand of CAKMOM010000021.1, from coordinate 14,444 downwards.
GGCCAACTTGCCTAGAAAAAACTAAGATTTCTCGCTAATTCTACCAGCTTAAAGTTTTTTTGAATAAATCAGACAAAGGATTTGAATTTTAATTCAATACATGTTATAATCATACGGTATTCTATTTTAGAAAGCAGTGTGACTATGAATTTTTCTTTTTTACCTAAGTATTTACCTTATTTTAACTATGGGGCTATCGTGACGGTTCTCATTTCTATTTGTGTTGTCTTTTTGGGGACTATTTTGGGTGTTGTCTTGGCTTTTGGACAACGTTCAAAGTTTAAACCGCTTGTCTGGCTCGCCAACTTGTACGTTTGGATTTTCCGCGGGACGCCGATGATGGTTCAGATTATGATTGCCTTTGCCCTTATGCATATCAATGCTCCGACTATTCAGGTTGGGATTTTGGGTGTTGATCTTTCTCGTCTGATTCCAGGGATTTTGATTATTTCTATGAACAGTGGTGCTTATGTTTCTGAGACTGTTCGGGCCGGAATCAATGCGGTTCCTAAAGGTCAGTTAGAAGCGGCTTATTCGTTAGGGATTCGTCCTAAAAATGCTATGAGATATGTGATTTTGCCACAAGCAATCAAAAATATCTTGCCAGCATTGGGGAACGAATTTATTACCATTATCAAGGATAGTTCCCTCTTATCAGCTATCGGTGTTATGGAGTTGTGGAACGGAGCTACAACAGTTTCTACAACAACCTATCTACCTTTAACACCACTTTTATTTGCAGCCTTTTACTACTTGATTATGACCTCTATTTTGACAGTGGCTTTGAAAGCTTTTGAAAAACGTATGGGACAAGGAGATAAGAAATAATGACAGAAACCTTGATAAAAAATTGAAAATTTACATAAATCATTGGAAAGAATGAAGTATTGAAGGGCATCAACCTCGAGATTAAAAGAGGAGAAGTTGTCGTTATCATCGGTCCTTCGGGGAGCGGGAAATCTACCTTGCTTCGCTCTATGAATTTGTTGGAAGAAGCAACTAAAGGGAAGGTTATCTTTGAGGGAGTCGATATTACGGACAAGAAGAATGACCTCTTTGCCATGCGTGAGAAGATGGGCATGGTTTTCCAACAATTCAATCTCTTTCCTAATATGACTGTGATGGAAAATATCACCTTGTCTCCTATCAAGACCAAAGGTGAAAGTAAGGAAGTTGCTGAGAAGAGAGCCCAAGAACTTTTGGAAAAAGTTGGTTTACCAGATAAGGCAACTGCTTATCCACAGAGTTTGTCAGGTGGCCAGCAACAACGGATTGCTATTGCGCGTGGGTTGGCTATGGAACCAGATGTTTTGCTCTTTGACGAGCCAACTTCAGCCTTGGATCCTGAAATGGTAGGTGAGGTATTGGCTGTTATGCAAGACCTTGCCAAGTCAGGGATGACTATGGTTATCGTAACACATGAGATGGGATTTGCCCGTGAGGTGGCAGATCGTGTCATCTTTATGGCAGACGGTGTGGTTGTTGAAGATGGGACACCTGAGCAGATTTTTGAACAAACCCAAGAACAACGGACTAAAGACTTCTTGAGTAAGGTTTTATAATCTATTTTAAAATTTCAAGACAAGATTAGTGAAAAGCTCGACCCGAGCTTTTTCTTATAGTTTGAAACTATAGGATTGCCTAGGAAAGAAGTGTTAGAGGGGACTGGCAGTTTTTGGTATAATGGAAGATATTTGAAAGAAAAGAGAAGTGATATGACACAGATTATTGATGGGAAGGCTCTAGCAGCTAAGTTACAAGGACAGCTAGCTGAAAAGACTGCAAAATTAAAGGAAGAGACAGGTCTAGTACCTGGTTTGGTAGTGATTTTGGTGGGAGATAATCCTGCCAGCCAAGTCTACGTTCGCAATAAGGAAAGATCAGCCCTTGCAGCTGGTTTCCGTAGTGAAGTAGTGCGAGTTCCAGAGACCATTACTCAAGAGGAATTGTTAGACTTGATTGCCAAATACAATCAAGATCCAGCTTGGCATGGGATTTTGGTCCAGTTACCATTACCAAAACATATCGATGAAGAGGCAGTTTTGTTGGCCATTGACCCAGAAAAGGATGTGGATGGTTTCCATCCCTTAAACATGGGGCGTCTCTGGTCTGGTCATCCAGTCATGATTCCTTCTACACCTGCAGGAATTATGGAAATGTTTCATGAATATGGGATTGACTTGGAAGGTAAAAATGCGGTCGTCATCGGTCGTTCCAATATTGTTGGAAAACCTATGGCCCAGCTTCTTTTGGCAAAGAATGCTACAGTGACTTTGACCCATTCACGTACTCATAATCTTGCCAAGGTGGCTGCTAAAGCAGATATTCTGGTTGTTGCAATCGGTCGTGCCAAGTTTGTGACTGCTGACTTTGTAAAACCAGGTGCAGTTGTCATCGATGTCGGGATGAACCGCGATGAAGATGGTAAGCTCTGTGGGGATGTTGATTATGAGGCAGTTGCCCCACTTGCTAGCCATATTACGCCAGTTCCTGGAGGTGTCGGTCCTATGACCATTACCATGCTGATGGAGCAAACTTATCAAGCAGCACTCCGGACATTGGATAGAAAATAAGAGAAAAATTTTCTGAGGAAAGTGTATTTTCTATAGCTATATCTAAAATGGCAGAAATGAATATTAAATTTTAGAAATAAGTTTATAAAAGGAGGTATGCGCCTCCTTTTTGTTGTATAATGGAGTGAGGTGATTAGATGATTTTAAAAATTTATAATGGGGAATATAGTTTACAATGGGATGGAATATACTACTTAGCACTGATTGATTATCCAAATATTCAAGAATGGGAATTAGAAAAAATTGCTAAATTTATAGCTTACGAAAAGCTTCATAAACGTCAAACAAATATTGAGTGTGCTGATTCTTGTTTAAAAAAAGAGGTTTTAGATTACATCTTTCAGCATTCCTTTCTGCCACCATTTACCCCTACAGATAAAATAGTAGCCTCGACTTATGATCTATATAAGAGCTTAGTGACTTCAGACTACTGTAGTCATACTACGACTATAGATGCAGCAATTTCTATATTTAAAACAGGCCAGCTCTTGTCTGCTGTGAAAGCCTTTGGGCGAGATGCTGAGGAGTTGGTTTTGGATAGTCGAAATGCTGCATCGGATCCGATAGATTATTTTGACTATGTCATGTTAGGGTGGTCAAATACAAGTTCTGGTTATCGATTAGCGATGGAACGTTTATTAGGTCGAGCTCCTTCAGAGAAAGAATTACAAGACAAGTTTATTCCTGGAGTGAGTTTTTCATTTTATCTATACAGATTTGATTAAACTTACTGGTTATATTTTTGATGGCTACCATGTTGCAAAAATTAAGGACATGTTGAATTTATTTAGTGAGTTATATATTTGCATTATTCCAACTCATAATAAGAGCCAATTTGAAAATATTATTCCAAGTCAATTACTGGATAGGGTGTATTATCTTGACCATGATGGAGAAGGTTTGGAAGAGTGGACTAAAAAAGTGTATCGGATTGTCTTAAAACAATCAGGTAAAGGATAGTCGAGGAAAAAAGATGAAAGTGATTGATCAAGCTCTACTAGAAAAAGTCATTATTGAACGTTCTCGTACAAGTCATAAAGGAAATTACGGTCGTCTACTGTTACTTGGAGGTACCTATCCTTATGGTGGTGCCATCATCATGGCTGCTTTGGCAGCTGTAAAAAGCGGTGCAGGATTGGTGACCGTTGGAACGGACAGGGAAAATATTCCAGCTCTGCACAGCCATTTACCTGAGGCTATGGCCTTTTCTCTTCAAGACCAGCAACTGTTAAAAGAGCAGTTGGAGAAGGCAGAAGTTGTCTTGCTGGGGCCTGGTTTACGAGACGATGCTTTTGGAGAAAATCTAGTAAAACAAGTCTTTGTTAATTTAAGCCAAAATCAGATTTTGATTGTAGATGGTGGTGCCCTGACCATTCTTGCTAGAACAAGTTTGTCATTTCCATCTAACCAGCTTATCCTAACTCCCCACCAAAAAAGAATGGGAAAAGTTGTCTGGTATTGCTATTGAAAAGCAAAAAGAAGATGCAACGGCTAGTGTCCTAACTTCCTTCCCTCAAGGAACAATTTTGGTAGAGAAAGGTCCAGCTACTCGTATTTGGAAAGCTGGCCAATCTGATTATTACCAGTTACAGGTTGGCGGTCCCTATCAGGCGACTGGGGGAATGGGAGATACTCTTGCTGGAATGATTGCAGGATTTGCAGGCCAATTCCGACAGGCCAGTCTCTACGAATGTGTGACAGTAGCGACCCATCTTCATTCAGCTATTGCTCAAGAACTAGCTCAAGAACATTATGTGGTCTTGCCAACGGAAATTAGTAATTGTCTTCCTAAAGTAATGAATAAAATATCTCAAAAAGGCACCTGATCGTTCAGGCGCCTTTATATCTTTTAGAAAAATCCTTTAATCTTTCCAACGAGGCCATCTAGACCTTCAGAGCCAGAAATCAACTGCTGAGCTTGAGAGAAGTATTCTCCAAGTTGGTCTTGATTTTCTGCAACAAATGTTTTTGCAGCTTCGAAATCTTTTGTTTCGATTAATTCTTTTACTTGGTTAAACAAATCTAATGGGTTCATCTTATTTCTCCTTTTCTGTACTTAACTATTTAATCATCTTTATGATAAAAAATCAACTGTTGCTGCTTTGGGCTAGGATATGTTTTTATCTACAAGTTCTCATAACTAAGATTCTAACTACCAAAACAAGGTGGACATAAAAATAAAAATGTTCGGGTTTTTCTAGTGTATCCATGAAATAAAAACGGATACATGTTATAATAGAAATAGCTCTTTAATGGAGGTGTTTGAGTGGAAAATCTGAAGAAAATGGCAGGCATCAAGGCTGCTGAGTTTGTCAAGGATGGGATGGTTGTTGGACTGGGAACGGGCTCTACTGCCTACTATTTCGTAGAAGAAATAGGTCGTCGTATCAAGGAAGAAGGGTTGCAGATTACAGCTGTAACAACTTCTAGTGTGACTAGTAAACAGGCTGAAGGGCTTAAGATCCCTCTCAAGTCTATTGACCAAGTTGACTTTGTTGATGTGACGGTTGATGGCGCGGATGAAGTGGATAGTCAGTTTAACGGAATCAAAGGCGGTGGGGGCGCCCTTCTCATGGAGAAGGTTGTGGCAACGCCTTCAAAAGAATACATTTGGGTGGTGGATGAAAGCAAGCTGGTAGATAAACTAGGTGCTTTTAAATTGCCAGTAGAAGTGGTTCAGTATGGCGCAGAGCAAGTTTTTCGTCGTTTTGAGCGAGCTGGCTATAAACCAAGTTTCCGTGAAAAAGACGGCCAACGTTTTGTGACTGATATGCAGAATTTTATCATTGACCTTGCCTTAGATGTCATTGAAGATCCAATTACTTTCGGACAAGAATTGGACCATGTCGTTGGCGTCGTGGAGCACGGCTTATTTAACCAATGGTAGATAAGGTCATCGTTGCTGGACAAGATGGAGTTCAGATTTTAACTTCAACAAAATCAAAATAATCAACATAATAAGGAGATACACTATGTCAAAATTTAATCGTATTCACTTGGTGGTACTAGATTCTGTGGGAATTGGTGCTGCACCAGATGCTAATAACTTTGTCAATGCAGGGGTTCCAGATGGAGCTTCTGACACATTGGGACACATTTCTAAAACAGTTGGTTTGAATGTGCCAAACATGGCTAAAATTGGTCTGGGAAATATTCCTCGTGAAACTCCTCTTAAGACTGTTCCAGCTGAAAGCAATCCAACAGGATATGCAACAAAATTGGAAGAAGTATCTCTTGGTAAGGATACTATGACTGGACACTGGGAAATCATGGGACTCAACATTACTGAGCCTTTCGATACTTTCTGGAATGGATTCCCAGAAGAAATCCTGACAAAAATCGAAGAATTCTCAGGACGCAAGGTCATTCGTGAAGCCAACAAACCTTACTCAGGAACAGCAGTTATCGATGATTTTGGACCACGTCAAATGGAAACTGGAGAGTTGATTATCTATACTTCAGCTGATCCTGTTTTGCAAATTGCTGCTCACGAAGACATCATTCCTCTGGATGAACTCTACCGTATCTGTGAATACGCTCGTTCGATTACCCTTGAGCGCCCAGCCCTTCTAGGTCGTATCATTGCTCGTCCTTATGTTGGTGAGCCAGGTAACTTCACCCGTACTGCAAATCGTCGTGACTTGGCAGTTTCACCATTTGCACCAACTGTTTTGGATAAATTAAATGAAGCTGGTATCGATACTTATGCTGTTGGTAAAATCAATGATATCTTTAACGGCGCTGGTATCAACCATGACATGGGTCACAACAAATCAAACAGCCACGGAGTTGATACATTATTGAAGACCATGGGACTTGCTAAGTTTGAAAAAGGATTCTCCTTCACAAACTTGGTAGACTTTGATGCTCTTTACGGTCACCGCCGCAATGCTCATGGTTACCGTGATTGCTTGCATGAGTTTGATGAACGCTTGCCTGAAATTATCGCAGCCATGAGAGAGAATGACCTTCTCTTGATAACTGCGGACCATGGAAATGACCCAACCTATGCAGGAACAGACCACACTCGTGAATATATTCCACTTTTGGCTTACAGTCCTTCCTTTAAAGGAAATGGTGTCATTCCAGTTGGACATTTTGCAGATATCTCAGCGACTGTTGCCGATAACTTTGGTGTTGAAACTGCCATGATTGGGGAAAGTTTCTTAGATAAATTGGTATAAGATGACGCGATATGCTTTACTTGTTCGGGGCATTAATGTCGGAGGGAAAAATAAGGTTGTCATGGCGCAACTTCGTCAAGAACTGACAGAGTTGGGACTGGAAAAGGTTGAAACCTACATCAACAGTGGCAATATTTTCTTTACTTCGAGAGTTCTCAAAGACCAATTGGTTGAAAAGTTAGAGGCTTTCTTTGCAGTCTATTATCCATTTATTCAGAGTTTTTCTTTGCTGAGTCAAGAAGACTATGAAGCAGAAGTGGAGAATCTGCCAGCTTGGTGGAACGAAGATTTGGCACGAAAAGATGTCCTATTTTACACGGAGGGTTTGGATGTGGACCAAGTCATCGAGAAAGTAGGCAGTTTGAAACTGGAAGATGAAGTTCTTCATTTTGGAAAACTTGGGATTTTCTGGGGGAAATTCTCTGAAGAATCCTACTATGCCACTGCCTATCATAAGTACTTGCTCAAGATGCCTTTCTATCGCAATATTACTATTCGTAATGCTAAAACCTTTGACAAAATCGGTCAAATGCTAAAAAATAATAAAGGAGACACACAATGACATTTTTAGACAAAATCAAGGAAACAGCTGCTTTTCTGAAAGATAAAGGAATCCAAGCGCCTGAGTTCGGTCTAATCCTTGGGTCAGGACTTGGAGAATTGGCAGAAGAAATCGAAAATCCAGTTGTCGTAGACTATGCAGAAATTCCAAACTGGGGTCGTTCGACAGTAGTCGGTCACGCTGGTAAACTGGTATATGGTGACCTTGCAGGTCGAAAAGTCTTGGCTCTTCAAGGTCGTTTTCATTTTTACGAAGGAAACCCTCTTGAAGTTGTGACTTTTCCAGTACGTGTGATGAAAGTTCTCGGATGTGAAGGTGTCATTGTAACCAATGCAGCTGGTGGTATTGGATATGGGCCTGGTACTTTGATGGCTATCTCAGACCATATCAACATGACAGGTCAAAACCCATTGATGGGTGAAAACTTGGATGACTTTGGCCCACGTTTCCCAGATATGTCTAAGGCCTACACACCAGAATACCGTGATACTGCCCATGAAGTGGCTAAAAAACTTGGTATCAAGCTTGATGAAGGTGTCTATATCGGTGTTACTGGTCCAACTTATGAAACACCAGCAGAAATTCGTGCCTATAAGACACTGGGAGCTGATGCAGTCGGTATGTCTACGGTTCCTGAAGTTATCGTGGCAGCCCACTCAGGTTTAAAAGTTCTGGGAATTTCATGTATTACTAACTTCGCTGCTGGATTCCAAGAAGAACTGAACCACGAAGAAGTTGTAGAAGTAACCGAACGTGTTAAAGGTGACTTCAAAGGTTTGCTTAAAGCGATTCTTGCAGAATTGTAATCATGTTAATAGAATTGAGGAGTATTTTTCGAAAAATCCCTTATAATTTTAGATTATTTATAGCAGTAATTCTGCAAGGAATAGTTTCGGGTTTATCTGGTATATTTCTCCATTATCTTTTGGAGATGGTGGAGGAGCTAGCTTTTTGTCAGTCGGAGCATCATAGTGGATTTTGACAGATGGAGTTTCCTCCTCACGGATAGGACTAAGTTTAATAATCGTGGGTCTTGGCTCATCCTTGGTCTGGTATTTCTTGCAAAAAGGGTCGAAGATTTTTTCCATCAAAGATCAGATGAAGGGTGAGGCTTCACAATACAAGCTTCATTTTCTAAAACAGCTATTTCATTCAATTTGGCAGATTATTGCAGTTGGAGGGGGAGCCCCTATTGGCAAAGAAGCTGCGCCACGAGAAATTGGAACTCTATTTGCAGGACCAATTGGGAAAATATGTATACTGTCTATGAAGGATCGTATCTTTCTCCTTGCTTGTGGTGCTGGTGCTGGTTTAGCGGCTGTTTATCAGGTTCCATTAACAAGCGTCTTCTTTGTTTTTGAAACCCTAGGAATTGCTCTATCTATTAAACGATTTGTCTTAGTCGGTTTGACTACCTATCTTTCAACCTATATAGCAGGCTTGGTTATTTCAGATCAGGCTCTCTACCAGATTCCAGCCATTGCATGGTCATTAAAGGTAATGTGGCTTATTCCCTTATTACTTCTTTTCTTAACCCCACTAGCTTGGCTTTTTGGTCGCTTAAGTAAGGCAGCGTCTTCAAACAGAATAAAAGATAAACGAATACTTCTCACATTGCCCTCAGCTTTTCTTTTTCTTGCTGGGTTGGCAAGTTATTTTCCACATCTACTTGGAAATGGACGGATGATGGCTCAGGAAGTATTGAATGGTAGTAGTGGCAAAACAGTACTCCTCTTGTTTATCCTAAAAGCATTGGTCGTTCTTATTACTCTTTGGGCAGGGGCCTATGGTGGTACACTTACTCCATCTTTTGCTTTGGGGATAGCTGGTGCTGCCCTCCTTGGCATAATTCTAGGTGGAGATAGTCAGTTAACCATGTTGTTTTTGGGATCTGTTTGCTTTTTATCTGTGACCTTGAGGGCTCCCTTGTCTGCAACTGGATTAGTAATAGGCTTCACGGGGATAGGTTTAGATTCTCTTCCTTATCTCTTAATAACAGCTTTCCTAGCTTATGACTTTGCAAAAGTATTAGACCGCTTTCCTTGGGCTAGCATACTGTGTCAGAAGTCAAAGAATAAAGTAATTAGGTAGGAAATGCCCATTTCTTCTAGTCAATGATTTGATTTAAAAGATTAAAAAAACTTTCAATTTATTTATAACTGTTTTAAATAAGAATGAAGTAGGCTTATTGGAGTCTTGATTGAATCCGATTTTCCTAGCTATAAAATATAAAAATAAAAGTATATAATAGAAATATATATAAAAGAAAGGTAGAGCGTGTGTTCTGATTTGAACACGAGCGGAAAACTCGGAAAATAGATAATCTGACTGAGAAATCAGGATTTCTCGTCAGATTCCTAATTTTCAGTCGTTTTCTTGTCGCTCTTTGTATCATAAATTATGTCTATCCATATTGCTGCTCAGCAGGGTGAAATTGCTGATAAAATTCTTCTTCCTGGGGATCCTCTTCGTGCTAAGTTTATTGCGGAGAATTTCCTTGAAGATGCTATTTGTTTTAACGAAGTGCGTAACATGTTTGGTTATACTGGTACTTACAAGGGCCACCGTGTCTCTGTCATGGGAACTGGGATGGGAATGCCATCGATTTCGATTTATGCGCGTGAGTTGATTGTTGACTACGGTGTGAAAAAATTGATCCGTGTGGGAACAGCAGGTTCATTGAATGAAGATGTTCACGTCCGTGAATTGGTTTTGGCGCAAGCAGCTGCAACCAACTCTAACATCATCCGCAATGACTGGCCACAGTACGATTTCCCGCAAATCGCTAGCTTTGATTTGCTGGACAAGGCCTACCATATCGCCAAAGAACTCGGTATGACAACCCATGTTGGAAATGTTTTGTCTTCAGATGTCTTTTATTCAAACTACTTTGAAAAGAACATCGAACTTGGTAAATGGGGAGTCAAGGCTGTGGAAATGGAAGCAGCAGCACTTTACTATCTGGCAGCCCAACACCATGTTGATGCCCTTGCTATTATGACTATCTCTGATAGTTTGGTTAATCCAGACGAAGATACAACTGCAGAAGAACGCCAAAATACCTTCACCGATATGATGAAGGTTGGATTAGAAACCTTGATTGCAGAATAAAAGAAAACACAAAAGGAAAATTTTCTGGATGAAAATCTTCCTTTTTTAGTCATTCAGCCCATGCTGACCTTAATGAAACGTTACTCTATCGTCTATTTTTAAGAGATTGCAAGAAACAATCAATCTCTGCTTGAGAATAAAGAATACGCAACTTTTCTGGGTAAGTATTGCTTAAGTGTTGGTATCTTTCTTTAGCATTTTTTGTTCGTCCATCCCAAAGAATCCAGCGGATAAATTCCCAGTCAAAACGCTCAGGACAACCTGTGGCCATACTTTCTCTGACTTTTCCTTTGTATTTTAAATAGCGCTTAAAGGCTCTTAACAAACAATTCCATCGAGAGAAATTTAGAAAGATGATTTGATCTGCTTCTTTCATTCTTTCCTCATAGAAACACCAAGAGTAGTTGCCATCAATAACCCAAGATTCCTGCTTGGTGAGAAAGTTTTTCATCTCGGTCAACATCCATTCACGGTCACTGTCTTGCCAACCAGGTTGAAATTGGAGTGTGTCCATGTGAAGTTTTGGGATGGAGTAGTGGTTAGATAATTTTTCTGCTAGAGTTGACTTACCAGAACCAGAATATCCGATAATTGCGATTTTCATTTTCTACCTTTTCCTATTTGGAGACAAAAAAACAGCCTCTATGGACTGTTTCTTATTTAGCAAGTTTAGCTGAAAGACGAGCTTTATCGCGGCTTGCTTTGTTTTTGTGAATCAAACCTTTAGTTTCTGCTTTATCGATAGCTGAGCTAGCAGCACGGAAAAGTTCTTCAGATGGGTTTGCTTCGAAAGCTTTGATAGCAGTACGCATAGCTGATTTTTGAGCTGAGTTCTTTTCGTTTTGTTTAACGTTCAATTCAGCGCGTTTGATAGCTGATTTAATGTTTGCCAATGTTCTTACCTCCATATTTACTAACTATACCATTATATCTGAAAACTTACGTTTTGACAAGGGAAAATTATTTTTTTAAGTAAATTTCATCGATTTCATGGTTCTTTGTTTTATGAAGAATCACTTCCGCACGATTTCTGGTTGGTTCAATATAATTTTGTAGATTTGTGAGATTGATACTAGTCCAGACCTGATGGGCAAAGGATTCTACTTCCCCAATCGGCATTTGAGTAAAACGATAATAGTAGCTATCAGGGTCGTTTTGGGCTAGGCTCAGCATTTTCAAGAAACGATCCAGATACCAACTCTCAATGTCATCCACTGCAGCATCAACATAGATGGAAAAGTCAAAGAAGTCAGTGATATAGAGACGCTCGTTTTGTGGATTCTGAAAGACATTAATCCCCTCAACAATTACAAAGTCAGCAGCTTTGACGCTTTGTTTTTCCTCAGGTACGATGTCGTAGACTTCATGAGAATAGACAGGTATATCTACATCTTGTCCATTTTTGATGCGATCCAAGAAGTTGAGAAGAGCTTCCATATCATAGCTTTCAGGAAATCCCTTACGATTTAAAATCCCTTGCTCAATCAAGGTCTGGTTGGGATAGAGAAAGCCATCAGTTGTTACCAACTCAACCCTAGCATCTGTAAGCGTACGAGACAGTAGGATTTGAAGTAGGCGACTGGTTGTGGATTTTCCAACGGCAACACTACCAGAAACCCCAATGATAAAAGGTTGGGATTTGCTTTCACGTTGAAGGAAAATTCCTTTTGAGAAGGCCAAATCATCCTTGGTACGCTTGTAAATCTGGATGAGATGGGCTAGGGGAAGATAGACATCGGTAACATCCTGCAGGCTAATCTGATCATTAAAACTCTTGATGGATTCTAATTCCTCTTCTGTCAAAGGAGGTGTCGTCTTTCGATGTAAAGATTGCCAAGTCTGGCGGCTGATTTTTTCAAAATGTAAAAATTCGTTGGTCATTTATTTTCCCCTAGATATTTTGTCTATCATACCATAAAAAAGCTAAAAAAATAAAGCGGTTTCTTGATGATAGTAAGCTAATATCGTATAATAAAGGTAGATAGAGACTGAACAATTGAATGATGAAGTAGGAGATAGTTTCTGCTGATTTATAAGCTAATAAAGGGGTTTTTTAGTTCACAACTGATAGGAGGTGTACTATGAAAATCTTAAAACGTTACATATTGGAACTCTGTTTTATTTTAAGTTTTGCACTACCTTTTTTAAAAGGAGCGAATGCGGATAATGGTAGACGTTTTGTGGAAACCTATTACGGTTTTACTTTTTTGATGGAACATGCCATTGTAACAGCTGTCTTTATCTGTTCGCTCTTGCTTGCTTTCTTCCTAAAAAAACGGTGGACGAAATGGCTTGCTGCTGGTAGTTATGTCTTTTTAGTTCTATGGATTGCTACAGAGGGTTATTTCTTCCGCATGTCGCTAGAAGATTTGATACGACTTTGGACAAGTTTGGAAATCCTAACACAAACTTATCAGTTGGGCTTTTATCTAAACATCTTGTTGGGAATGCTCTTGATAATTAAGTATCTGAAGGTTAAGCAATAGTAATAAAAATGTGTCTGATTATAGATGATAAACTTATTGTTTTATCCTGACTATGATATTTCTGGCTCTAAATGCTTTATTATTCATCTATAAGTGTTGAAAGAGATTGAAGAAAAGGTCTTCTTGACTAGCTTTTTCAGTCTTTTTCGTTTTATTATCAATTTGTAAACGATTTACAATTTAAGTCAAATTATGGTAAAATAGTTTCATGAGTAAAATGTATTATGCAGAGAATCCTGACGCTGCTCACGACATTCATGAGTTGAGAGTGGACTTGTTGGGAGAAAAAATGACCTTTTTGACGGATGCGGGTGTTTTTAGCAAGAAAATGGTTGACTTTGGGAGTCAACTCTTGCTCAAGTGTCTTGAGGTCAACCAAGGAGAAACTGTCCTTGATGTAGGTTGTGGTTACGGGCCTTTGGGCTTGTCTTTGGCTAAGGCTTATGGAGTTCAGGCGACCATGGTCGATATTAATAATCGTGCCTTGGATTTGGCGCGACAAAATGCTGAACGAAATAAAGTAGCAGCGACGATTTTCCAGTCCAACATTTATGAACAAGTTGAAGGTAAATTTGACCATGTCATGTCCAATCCTCCTATCCGTGCAGGAAAGCAAGTGGTTCATGAAATCATTGAGAAAAGTAAAGATTTCTTGGAAACTGGTGGGGATTTAACAATCGTTATCCAGAAAAAACAGGGGGCTCCAAGTGCTAAGTCCAAGATGGAAGATGTGTTTGGCAATTGTGAAGTCGTTAAAAAAGATAAGGGATACTACATCCTTAGAAGTGTGAAAGAATGAGAGCAGTTGATTTAATCCAAAAGAAACGAGACGGGCAAGAACTGACCTCGAGTGAAATTGAATGGCTAGTTGAAGGCTATGTGTCAGGAACGGTTCCTGATTATCAGATGTCTGCCTTTGCTATGGCTGTCTATTTCAAAGGAATGACGACTCGAGAAATCTCAGACCTAACTATGAATATGGTTCAGACAGGTCAAGAGTTTGATTTATCTGCTATTGATGGGGTTAAGGTTGACAAGCATTCTACGGGTGGTGTTGGTGATAAGGTGACCTTGATTTTGGCTCCTCTTGTTGCTAGTTTTGGTGTGCCTGTTGCAAAAATGTAGTGGTCGTGGGCTCGGCCGATACGGGTGGAACAATTCGATAAATTGGAGTCCATTAAGGGCTATCAAAGTTGAGCGCAGTCAAGAGGATTTCATTGCACAAGTGCAGGATATTGGTGTATCTGTTCATTGGGCAATCAGATCAGCTGGTCAAAGCGGATAAGCCTTCTCTACGCTCTCCGTGATGTGACAGCAACTGTCGACACGATTCCTTTGATTGCGAGTTCGGTGATGAGCAAGAAAATCGCGGCAGGGGCGGATGCTATTTGCTAGACGTGACTGTCGGTGAGGGTGCCTTCATGAAGACGGTTGATGAGGCGCGTGAATTGGCTCAAACCATGGTGGAACTTGGTAAGGCAGTTGGTCGAAAGACGGTAGCAGTGATTACGGATATGAGTCAGCCCTT
>CAKMOM010000020.1:0-3653 GCA_927910965.1 uncultured Streptococcus sp. | reverse complement strand
TTATGGGACTTTTTTTCTACAACAAAATAGGCTCCATAATATCCATAGGGGATTTACCCACTACAAATATTATAGAGCCGGAAATAATGATTATACTTTCATATTTCGGAGAAAATATGGTATAATAGAGAGTAAAAACTTTGAAAGAAAGAAAAAGATGAATTTAAAAGATTATATTGCAACAATTGAAAATTATCCTAAGGAAGGCATCACCTTCCGTGATATCAGTCCTTTGATGGCTGATGGAAATGCTTATAGCTACGCTGTTCGTGAAATCGTTCAATATGCTACTGACAAGAAAATTGATATGATTGTAGGTCCCGAGGCTCGTGGATTTATCGTGGGTTGTCCAGTTGCCTTTGAGTTGGGAATTGGTTTTGCACCTGTTCGTAAGCCAGGAAAATTACCACGCGAAGTTATTTCTGCTGACTATGAAAAAGAGTACGGTGTTGATACCTTGACTATGCACGCGGATGCCATCAAGCCAGGTCAGCGTGTTCTTATCGTAGATGACCTCTTGGCAACAGGTGGAACTGTTAAGGCAACTATCGAGATGATTGAAAAACTTGGTGGTGTTGTGGCAGGTTGTGCCTTCCTTGTTGAATTGGATGAATTGAATGGCCGTGAAAAAATCGGTGACTACGATTACAAAGTTTTGATGCATTATTAATGAAAAACAGTCCCTAGGGCTGTTTTCTCTACATTAGGCTATAAAAATAAACTATAGCTAGTTAGAGAAAAACTATAATTGAAAACTATATCTTCTTGCAGTATAATAAAAGGACTAAGTGTTTGAGATTTAGTTTCATACTCAATGAAAATCAAAGAGCAAACTAGGAAACTAGCCGCAGGTTGCTCAAAACACTGTTTTGAGGTTGCAGATAAAACTGACGAAGTCAGCTCAAAACACTGTTTTGAGGTTGTGGATAGAACTGACGAAGTCAGTAACATATACGTACGGTAAGGCAACGTTGACGCGGTTTGAAGAGATTTTCGAAGAGTTTCAAACATATGCAATGATTCCTGAAAGAGTACAGTTAGGAGAGGGTTATGCCGATTCGAATTGATAAAAAAATTGCCAGCTGTTGAGATTTTACGGACAGAGAATATCTTTGTCATGGATGATCAACGTGCGGCCCACCAAGATATCCGTCCCTTGAAAATTTTGATTTTAAACCTAATGCCCAAAAAAGTGGTCACAGAGACCCAGTTGTTACGGCATTTAGCAAATACTCCTTTGCAATTGGACATAGACTTTCTCTATATGGAGAGCCACCGTTCCAAGACGACTCGTGCAGAGCACATGGAGACCTTTTATAAAACTTTTCCTGAAGTCAAGGACGAGTATTTTGATGGGATGATTATCACAGGGGCTCCGATTGAGCATTTACCATTTGAGGAAGTGGACTATTGGGAGGAATTCAGTCAGGTGCTTGAGTGGTCCAAGACCCATGTCTATTCGACCCTTCATATCTGTTGGGGTGCTCAGGCTGGTCTTTATCTGCGCTATGGAGTGGAAAAATACCAGATGGACAGTAAGCTATCAGGTATTTATCCTCAAGACACCCTAAAAGAGGGTCACCTTCTTTTTAGAGGCTTTGATGATAGCTACGTTTCCCCTCATTCACGGCACACGGAGATTTCTAAGGAAGAGGTCTTAAACAAAACTAATCTCGAGATTTTATCAGAGGGTCCTCAGGTTGGGGTTTCGATTTTGGCCAGTCGTGATTTGCGAGAAATTTATAGTTTTGGGCATTTGGAATATGATCGTGATACCTTGGCAAATGAATATTTCCGAGATCGTGATGCAGGTCTAGATCCACATATTCCAGAAAATTACTTTAAGGATGACGATGTCAACCAGACACCTTGTCTTTGTTGGTCTTCATCAGCAGCCCTCTTTTTCAGTAACTGGGTGAACTATGCCGTCTATCAGGAAACCCCTTTTGACTGGAGAAAAATAGAAGATGATGCTTCTGCATTTGGGTATTTATAAGAGGAATTATGACATATTTAGACGCTTTTAAATCAGGGAACTTGGTTTTACCGAGTGCCCTGCTCTTGCATTTTAAGGAACTCTTTCCTTCTAGCGACGATTTTCTGGTCTGGCAATTTTTCTATTTGCAAAATACGACAGGCTTAGAAGAAATGTCCCCAAGCCAGATTGCTGAAAGGATTGGCAAGGAAATTTCGGAAGTCAATCAGGCTATTTCCAATTTGACGGAGAGGGGACTGCTTCAGTATCGAACCATCGAATTGAATGGTGAAATCGAATTGCTTTTTGATGCTAGTTTGGCATTGGAACGTTTGGATTACCTGCTTGGAGCAGTTCATTCAAGTTCAGAGCAGTTGACACCTCAAAATCAACTTAAGGATTTGGTGGAAACCTTCCAGCAGGAGTTGGGGCGCTTATTGACCCCTTTTGAGATTGAGGATTTGACCAAGACTCTTAAGGAAGATGGAACCAGTGCTGACTTGATTAAGGAAGCTCTTCGTGAAGCGATTTTGAATGGAAAACCAAACTGGAAGTACATTCAGGCGATTTTGAGAAATTGGCGCCATGAAGGCATTAAAAGTGTGGCTCAAATAGAGGCCAAGCGGGCAGAGAGAGAAGCAAGCAATCCTCAGTTAACACAGGTATCGGCAGATTTTAGAAATGCCATGGATCTCTGGAAGGATTAATCGTTGGAAGCAGGCTTGAAATCCGAGTAAGATTTGCAAGCTGTGTCTAATTGTGATAAAATAAATAGAAAATAAATTGAAAAAAGAGGTATGTGAAATGTCACGTAAACCATTTATCGCTGGTAACTGGAAAATGAACAAAAATCCAGAAGAAGCTAAAGCATTCGTTGAAGCAGTTGCATCAAAACTTCCTTCATCAGATCTTGTTGAAGCAGGTATCGCAGCTCCAGCTCTTGATTTGACAACTGTTCTTGCTGCTGCAAAAGGTTCAAACCTTAAAGTTGCTGCTCAAAACTGCTACTTTGAAAATGCAGGTGCTTTCACTGGTGAAACAAGCCCACAAGTTTTGAAAGAAATCGGTACTGATTACGTTGTTATCGGTCACTCAGAACGCCGTGACTACTTCCATGAAACTGACGAAGATATCAACAAAAAAGCAAAAGCAATCTTTGCGAACGGTATGCTTCCAATCATCTGTTGTGGTGAGTCACTTGAAACTTACGAAGCTGGTAAAGCTGCTGAATTCGTAGGTGCTCAAGTATCTGCTGCATTGGCTGGTTTGACAGCTGAACAAGTTGCTGCATCAGTTATCGCTTACGAGCCAATCTGGGCTATCGGTACTGGTAAATCAGCTTCACAAGACGACGCACAAAAAATGTGTAAAGTTGTTCGTGACGTTGTAGCTGCTGACTTTGGTCAAGAAGTCGCAGACAAAGTTCGTGTTCAATACGGTGGTTCTGTTAAACCTGAAAACGTTGCTTCATACATGGCTTGCCCAGACGTTGACGGTGCCCTTGTTGGTGGTGCGTCACTTGAAGCAGAAAGCTTCTTGGCTTTGCTTGACTTTGTAAAATAATTAGTAAGTAGCAAAAGCTAGGTGGAACAGCATTGATATGTCTGTTCCATTTTTTATAGGAGAGGAAAGATTGAAAACAAAGATTGGAAAAAATTGGATTAGCAAGTATCTTTTT
>CAKMOM010000019.1:0-4311 GCA_927910965.1 uncultured Streptococcus sp. | reverse complement strand
TTTTTTTGAAGAAGAACAAGATGAATAGCAATTTTATAACAGAGACAGAAAAACTAAGCAGACAGAAATCAGTTCAATTCGCTATTGATAATAATAGACTGGAGGGACTAGATACTGACAAGGAGATTCTTGAGCTTTCTCAAGAGTGGGTAAATGGTGTAATTAGTTATAGTGAATTTCAGGAAAAAGTTTATGAAATATACGGACTAGGGTCCACTAAAAAAAACAAAACCGCTCTAACTAAATAGGGCGGTTATTTGTTAAAATAAATTTGCTGTGGTGTCTGAGGGGCTTTTAAAGCGTCCTCGTTAAGCCTAGCCCCTTCGATTGTGTTTAACGCTCTTTTACGAGGGAAGAGCACAATTAAGGACTAAGATATGAAGTTATTTCTGATTATCGCCGTTCTGGTTGGGGCAATGACTTTGGCGGGTTGTGCCTCAACTAGATATACGGACATTTACGGCAATCAAAAAAAATTTCCTGCTTGATCATTGTAATGGTGAATAGGTAAATTTTTCAACCGCTGGGCAGGAAATGTTTAGCGGTTGTTTTTTATTGCAGAACCCTTAAAGAATTTGCAACTTGTTGCGAGTTCTTTAAGGGTTGAACAACCGAAGCCGTAGGCGTAGGGCGTTAGCTACAAGCTCAAACCACTCTCTCGCTCTAAATGTCTCTGTTGTTTTTCCTGTTGGTGCTGTTTTTCTCGCTCCATTCGCTCTTGAGCCGCTTTATATGCCCCTTGAGCCTTAATTTTTTTCACAAATCCTAAGCTCCGCATTTTTATTTCAGGGTTGTCAGCTTGATATTTGGCAATCTTCTCGTTAATTGGCTCTAGCGTTTTCTGTTCGTATGCTTTTATTTTTTGGCTATACTCGGCTAATTCTTGGCTTTTAGCGTTCCGTTGCTCTGCTGTATGCTTGTATTCATCTTCAAGCTCTTTTTTCTTTGCTTTTTGCTCTTTAGTTTCCCATAAACCGAGAAAACCCTGATTTTTATCTGTGAGCTTGTTATATTCCCCCTGAATACGCTGTAAATCCTTGTCGTATTGCGTGATCTCTACTTCCATTCCGTCCCGCTTTTCTTGGGCTTTAACGTATTTTTCTATTTGAGGTAGCCATTCATCAATTAAAAACTGATCAAAATCTGCTTGAGAAAGCCCCTGAATGCGATTTTGAGGCACTTTTTCTTCTTGAGCGTGTATTTTACTGTCTTTTTCTTTTTCGTTGCTTAAATCGTGTTTTAGGGCACTTTCCGATAATTTAGAAAACGCAGCTGCGAATTTGGATTCATATTTGCCCATTCCTTGAGCCTGTTTTTCTTCGATTTTCTTCAAGTAGGATTTTTCTTTGTTAATTTCTTGCCCTTTAAGTGCAAGCTCTTGCTCGATTTGGCGTTCTTCTTGCTCTAATCGGTTCAATTCTTGCCACGTTACCCTGTCAATTCTTGCTCTTGGGGCTTGCTCTATGCCTTGTTCCTTGTAGCTACGTTCGTCAATTCGTGCGGCATATCCGTATTGCTCTAAGGCTTGATTAGCTTGCTCTCTCCACGTTTTTCGGACAGATTGGATAAACTCACGATCTCGAAAATCTGCCGTTTTCATCGCTCCGCCCTTTTCTGGGGATTTAGTATTAGCACGTTTAAAAAACTGCTCGGCTGTACGGTCTATGCCGTCAAGTTGGCGTTCTGAAAATATCAAATGACAATGGGGATTATGATTATTTTTATCGGTATGGATAGCGAAAGAGTAGGGTAGTTTATTGCTACCGCTATCAACCGTATTTTCTATGAAAGAACTTACTAATTTTTGCTGTTGTTCTAGGGTTAATTCTCTAGGTAAAGCAAATTCAATTTCAGTACAAACTCGGGCATTAGCTCGCTCGTAAATATCTGACAATCGCCAAAATTCTTGCGGATTATCTTCGGCAAATTTTGGCATATTGCCATAGCCTGAAAACTGTAAATCATCTAACCGCTTTGAGTATTTATCATTGCGGTTGATGTAGTCGTTTTTGGCTTGAGCTGATTGCCCTTTGCTTTTACTGCAATAGCGAACGTTTAATGATAGATTGCCATAGTGTTGAGTATTGCGAAACGGTCAAGCGGTACGCTTGCCCACCAGTTTCTCGCAGAGAAACTGATAAGTGGGCATTACGTTATTTTAACGTAATGAACAGAACACTTGCAAGCCTAGCACCTACTGAATAAAATAACGATAATTTCTAACTATATAAAGGGGCTAGTATGGCAAGCGAAAAACTTACAAGATTGGAACAGCAACAAGCAGATTTACAACGCAAGCAGGACGAAATCAAAGCGAAAATTCGTGCGATTAAGTCAAAAGAACAAGCAGAAAAGCGTAAGAAAGCTACGCATTACAAGGTTTTATTAGGGGCTTTTTGGCTAAATGAAATAATAAATAACCCTCTTTTAGATGTAGATAGAAACTTCCCTAAGTTGCGTAAATTTATCAATGATGACAAGAAATTTGATGAATTGAGTGCATTTATCAATGAAGAAATTGAAAAAGGTAAAAAATAACTGTGAGCGAAATAGTAACAATCATTTTTTACAATGTATTGATATTGTCTTTTATTGCTATAAGTGTTTATGTTTACCTGAAATGGCAACATAAAAAACGGATTGATAGAATGTTAGATGAGATGGAAAAATCTTATTCAAAATTTGCCGATCACAAAGCAAACGAAAGAATGCAAAAAAGGATTGATGAGTACGATAAAAGACACCCACTCAAAGCATTTAAACGGAAATTTAAAGATAAAATTAAATGGCTTTTATAGGCTACCGCCCTACGCCTGACGGCTACGGTTGCTGAACCCTTGCAGAACAAGCAAACAAGTTTACTTGCTCTGTAAGGGTTTTGTAATTTTTAATCCTGAAAAAAGAAAAAAATTAGGGCTGAAAGCCCAAAAAAAGGGACGAAAGTCCCTATATTTTTATATTTTTGTTTTTTACTTGTTTTCGGCGTTTTTAAAACCAGTAAAATCAATAAGTTACAAACTTATACGACAAGAAATTTCCTGTTTAACGACAAGAAATTTCCTGCTTTAGACAAGGTTAAAATTTATCTTGTCTTTTATTTGTGACCAGATATATAATTTTACTTGTTCTTTAGGTTAGAAATTAACAGGAAATTTGTTGTCTTATGGCGAATGATTTAGTTGTAGTAAAGGCGAATAGCCTTATTGAGGCAAGTTATCGCTTGAGTATTGATGAAATTCGTATCTTAGCTTTGACGGTTGGCACAATGGATCCAAAATCAAACAAAAAGACCTTTGATTTTACGGTGGCAGATTTTGTGCGTGAATTTCCCGAAGTGGGTATGGATAACGCTTATAAGCAAATTCAGGCGGCAATAAAACGTATTTATGACCGTAGCGTAACTACGGAAGATGAAAACAGAGTAACGCATTTTCGTTGGGTTTCTTCTCGAACCTATTTCAAGAATGAAGGGCGTTTTCGCATTGCAATGACTGACGAGGTAATGCCATACCTTACACAATTAAAAGGGCAGTTTACGCAATACCAACTCCGTAATATATCGAATTTCAATAGTGTACACGCCATTCGTATTTATGAGCTTTGTATGCAATATAAAACTGTTGGAAAGCGTGAAATCACTTTAGATGAGCTAAAGAAATGGTTACAAATTGAAGATAAATACCCTCGTTACAATTCGTTTAATGAGTGGGTTCTTACGCCGTCTATTGCTGAGATTAACGAAAAATCAGATTTAGCAGTTACCGTTGAGCCTATCAAGCGTGGGCGTGCTATTCACTCTTTAAATTTTGTGATTGGTAGTAAAAAACGAACAGCTCAAAAAATTGAAGAAGTTGCAAAACGGCCAGTATTTCCACATAAAAACAAGTATGGGAAGTTCGTCAAACTCGATAAGCAAAACCCTAAGATGAGCAATCACGAGTACGGTTTATGGGCTAGAGATTGCTTAAAAATACTCGAAGATCATTACACCGATATTACGAAAGTTACCAATGAAGATTTGCGTAATTACTGGGTATTTCTAGCGGGTAACGATAGCAATAGATCAAAATTAGGCTCAAAATCTGATTTTTTAAATGAATTGAAAAAACGAGGTTATAAGCTCGTAGATTGCGAACTAGTAAAAATTTAGGTAGGTATTTTACTTAACTTTTTTTTTGAAGAAGAACAAGATGAATAGCAATTTTATAACAGAGACAGAAAAACTAAGCAGACAGAAATCAGTTCAATTCGCTATTGATAATAATAGACTGGAGGGACTAGATACTGACAAGGAGATTCTTGAGCTTTCTC
>CAKMOM010000018.1:0-14203 GCA_927910965.1 uncultured Streptococcus sp. | reverse complement strand
TAACACATTTACCAGCTGTCCCCTAGCATTTCTCGCAACAAACATGATTTCCCTCCTTTTCTATATTATTCGCAAAAAAGAAAAAAGATCAGGATATTCTCCTAATCTCTATTCATGTTTATACTCAATGAAAATCAAAAAGCAAACTAGGAAGCTAGCCGCAAGCTGTACTTGAGTACGGTAAAGCGACGCTGACGTGGTTTGAAGAGATTTTCGAAGAGTATTATTTGATTTTTTTAGCTAGCATGGTCGCAAAGCGTAGTTGAATACGATTACCATTTCATCACGACGGTGAAGATGACCCCGGATTTTCATTGTACTTAACCAATTCCCAGTCCTTGTAATAGTCTGCCAGTTCCCCTTCCTTAAAAGTAAATGGGAAGTTCACTGAGCAAGGATAATCCTCCGTATCCATGGCACAAACGATAAGATTGTAGCCACCAACAGTGGTTTTCTCCTGCATATTTTTGATAATTGCAGGAATGCGGTCTGCTTGCAGAAACATCAAAACCACTGTCGAGACGATGAAATCATACTCTTGACCAATTCTAGCTGAATTGATATCGTAAAGACCAACAGGCATGTCTAAATCTTCCTGCTCAACAATACTTTGCAAGATTTCAAGGGACAGTTCATTTTGATCCACAGCTGTCACATCAAAACCTTGCTGGGCTAGAAAGAGGGCGTTACGACCTTGACCACAGCCCAAATCCAAGGCTTTCCCTGGTTTTACTGTCTGCATAGCCTCTAGGACCTCTGAATGAACTGGATTGGTATTGTATTTTTTAGGGAAATAATCCTCATGTTTACAATAAAATTCCAAATACCATTCTACATCGTCTGTTACAGCCTCCACTCGGTGCCAGACTTGTGGTTGTGCCATGGGATTGTCAGCCCCTGCTTCAAATAGGTGTTCAGCTAGAACCTCCCCATTCTCTGTCAATTCAATAAACTTGAGAGTTCCTTTTAAAACAGTAATCTTGCCCCAAGTCCCAATCTTGGTATTGTGTTTCTGCTGAACAGCCTCTGGCATGGTCTCTTTAGTCCACAAAGGCATGCGTTTATAGGCAACTAGTTTTTCCATTTTCATTCCCTCTTTTTATCGCTGATTAACAGCTTTCATCACGCGCGCAATATCGCGATTCTGCTCACGTCTCTTAATTGACTCACGTTTGTCATAGTCATGCTTCCCTTTGGCAAGTCCTAAAAGAAGCTTAGCATAACCATCTTTGATATAGACCTTAAGGGGAACCAGGGTCATTCCTGTCCCTTTGGTCTCTTGCTCCAATTTTTGGATTTGCTTTTTATGGAGTAGGAGTTTGCGACGACGTTCTGGTTCTTGGTTCCAGATATTGCCCTCTTCGTAAGGAGCGATATGAACATTGCTCAACCAAACCTCCCCATTTTTCACTTGGGCAAAGCCGTCCTTGAGATTGATTCTAGCAGCTCGTACACTCTTGATTTCAGTTCCAGTCAGGACCATCCCTGCCTCTAGCGTATCTACGATTGTATAGTCGTGGCGCGCCTTTTTATTTTGTGCGACGACCTTTCCCTCGCCCTTTGCCATGCTTAGCTCCTTTCTTAGCTACTTCCTTGTAAAAGGGTTTCTTTCCTTTTTTCTTCTTGTCTTTTTGTGAATGCTTGCGCTTATCATTGAGCGTCCTGATTTTCTCTGGTCTTCCTTCTTATCTGAACGACGACTTGAATCACGTCCTCTGTCTTTGCGACCAGCTTGTTTCAAGCCTTTTTCAATCACATCAAATTCACTTGGAATGTAAGAGAAGTCAATTTCACCTGTCATCTTATCCGCTCTTTCAGCCCGAATACGAATCTGTTGACCTACACGGAAGGTTGTCCCCGATTTTTCCCCACGAAGAGTCAAATCACGTTCATTGAAATGATAAAATTCAGGTAGATTAGTGATGTGAATCAAGCCCTCAACTGTATTCGGCAATTCAACAAAGAGACCGAATTTAACGATGCTAGACACAACCGCATCGTACTCTTGGCCTACATATTCCTCCATGTACTCAGCTTTTTTCATGGCTTCGACTTCACGTTCAGCCTCAATGGCACGACGTTCCCGGTTGGAAGACTGGGTCGCAATCTCTGGAATTACTTGTTCAAAATGCTCTGCTATTTCCTTAGAACGGCCGTAATCCCGAACCATACGGTGAACAAGAAGATCTGGATAACGACGAATCGGACTGGTAAAGTGAGTGTAATAATCAGCCGCTAGACCATAATGCCCGTGATTGTGCTCTGAATAGCGTGCCTGCTGCATAGAGCGAAGAAGCATCATGGACAAGACATCTGCATAAGGTTCTCCCTCAACAGTACGCATGATGTCTTGGAGGGCCTCCTGGCTAATCTCACTGGCAGTCCCATAAATGCGCAAGCCAAAGCTCGAAGCATAATCAATAAACTTCTGAACTTTTTCAGCCTTTGGCTCCTCGTGAATTCGATAGATAAAAGGCAAATCCAGCTTGCTGAAATGCTCGGCAACTGTTTCATTGGCCATCAACATAAAGGACTCAATCATGCGCTCAGCAACACCACGCTGACGAAGAACGATATCAACAGGCTTACCTTGCTTATCCACTAAAATCTTAGCTTCGTTGGTATCAAAATTGAGGGCACCACGTTTCACACGCATATTTTCTAAAGTTTCATGAAGCTTAGCCATGAGTTCAATACTTGGGACAATTTTCTGATATTCTTGTCTCTTTTCCTCATCACCTGCTAGGATATCATTGACATCACTGTAGGTCATACGGAAGCTTGTCTTGATAACCGTTTGTGTAATAGTGTAATTGACCACACGACCATGTTTATCAATCTCCATAATAGCTGACTGGGTCAGGCGGTCAACTTGAGGATTGAGAGAGCAGATACCATTTGACAGTCGTTCTGGAAGCATTGGGACCACACGGTCTGTCACATAGACAGAAGTTGCGCGGTTAAGGGCTTCCTTGTCAAGAGCAGAACCCTCGGTCACATAGTAGGAAACATCTGCGATGTGAACTCCGAGTTCCAGATTGCCATTTTTCAAGGCCTTGATATGCACCGCATCGTCCAAATCCTTAGCATCTACACCGTCAATGGTAAAAGTTATCTCATCTCTTAGATCCAGACGACCTTCCATATCCTTTTGAGACGGAGCATCAGGCACACTTTCTGCTTCCTTGACAACAGCTTCTGGAAATTCTGAGACAATATCCATTGATTCCAAGACCTCAAGAACATCAATTCCGACATCTGTTGAATGCCCCACCACATCAAGTACACTAGCAACAAAGAAATCATGTTTCTTACTTGGGTATTTATCGATAAAGACCTTGAGAACTTCGGTTCCCTCTAGTTTTAGAGCTGGTTTCTTCACATAAATCGGTTGACTTATTTTCTGATTCTTTGAACGAATATAGCCAGCATACTTGGGCTTTTCCTGATCTAGAACGATTTGACCTACAACGGTTGTCAAACTGTGTTCTAGGATATCGATAATTTTTGCTTCTGCTGCTGTTCCCTTATTGCGGTCAGCGACTTTCTTAATCACTACCTCGACGGTATCACCATCAATAGCATAGTTGACATCGTTTTTCCCTACAAAAAGGTCGTCTTCCTCACCTTCTAGGCTGACAAAACCAAAGCCATTTTTATGGGCATGAAAAATCCCCTTGAGAGTAATCTCATGTTTTTTCTTGACTTCCAAAGTCAAAGTTCCATCTTCTTCAAAGCGAATCTGGTGCTTTCTTTCCATTTGGGACAAGGTTTTGATCAACTCACGAAAATCCTTGGACCTATCTTTTCCCAAAGCCTGAGCCAAGTCATTGACAGTTACCTTTCCCTTGTCTTGTAAATATTCTTTTATAATTTCTTTCATATTTTCTTTCTAGATTTTTTAATTTTCTTTTACTGTAAAACCTTCTCAAACATCATTTAAAAATAAAAACAGGCAAAGACCTAGTCCTGCCCATTATTTTCTTATCTACTTGATAATACCGTCAATGCTAAGGCAATGGCTAGCCAGAAAAAGACTAAAATCCCTGTCAAACGCTGCATTACAGCTTCAAAACCGCGTGCTTTACTGCGTTCAAACAAATCACCTGAGCTGGCATCAAATACATTGCTGGATTGGTTTTTAGTTGGTTGCATGAAAATCGCAATCACAATCACAACAGATAATACTAATAAAATGGTTAATAATAGGTTATACATATCAAACTCCTTAAAATCCTTATTATTTTACCATAAAATCTACTTAGATTCAAGATGTAGGGTTACTTTTCTTTCCTTGGGACAATACTTTAAAACCTCAATCTTGTCTGGATGGGTTTTTGAATTTTTACTGGTTAGGTAATTGATACTGCCACAAGAGGAGCATTTGAGATTAATTTTTACTCGCACTAGATTTCCTTTACTTTTAATAATGTTCGAAATTGAAGCAGGTTAAAGAGACAACTAAAGGCAACACAAAGGCTTGTCGCATAAAAGACTGCATGGTAGCCAAATTGACCTGCTACTGCAGAACCTGCCATAGGCCCAACGACACCTCCCAGATAAAAGAATACCTGATTGAAGGCAAAGACCCTCGAAATACCAGCTTTGGGCGTCATCTTGCTGAGAAGGGCATTAACTCCAGGAATCAGCGCACCGGTTCCCAAGCCAAAGAGGAAACGATAGAGTCCTAGTTGAAGGGGGCTAGAAGCATTGGCACAGAGGAGATAGATGATGACTGAATAAAACTGGGCTACAACCAAGAGGCGATGGTTCCCCACCTTGTCACCTAGCTTTCCCATGACTCCTGCACTCATCATGCTGGAAAAGCCCATACTGGATACAATCAAACCTGACACAAAGAGAAGATTCTCTGTCTGGCCTAAGTCGCGCACATAAAGTGCTAAAATAGGGCCAATCGATTGGGCTGAAAATTGGATGACAAAACTGGTCAGAAAGAGATTGACCAAGAGATAGGGATATTTAACTGATGTAAATAATTCCTTTGTTGGGATGGTTTTTTCTTTTGCTACTGGTTGAAAATCTTCCTTGATAAAGAAAATAGTCAAAACAGCGGCTAAGAAGAGAAAACTACCAACCAGTAAAAAGACAGTACGAATGCCAAATAATTCTGCGATAAAGCCACCGATAAAAGGACCAGTTAAAGTACCTGCTACTACTCCTGTAGACAAAGTCCCGAGAGCAGAGCCTGATTTCTCCTTGGGAACCTGACTGGCTATCAAGGCTGTGGCATTAGGAACAAAACCTGCAAATACACCATTCAGTAAACGCAGAAAGATTAACCAATAAATATTTGGGACAAAAGCCAAGCCTCCCATAGTAATGGTCATGGCCATCCCAGCCCGAATCATCATGGGTTTTCGACCGTATTTATCAGCAAGGATACCCCAGATAGGAGAGAAAAGTGCCGCAGAAATGGCAGAGACAGAAATAGCTAAACCTGCATAAAAAGCAGCTTGATCACTCCCTACACCTAGATTTTCCACAAAGATGGGCATAAAAGGCACAACTAAGGAAATACTGGCTCCTGTCAGAAAATTACCAAACCAGGCAATGCGCAGATTATCCTTCCAGTTAATCTCTGTCATCTTGCTTACCTCCCTCAAGAAGGGTAAGCACCTGAGTTAGAAGCTGATCTTGATTGCCATTGTTGTTTAAAACATGGCTGGACAAATCTTTCTTTTTCTCTAAAGGCCACTGGGCTGCCAGACGAAACTTAGCTTCATCTTTGGACAAGTGGTCCCTTTTCATTAAGCGTTCTACTTGGACACCTCTATCCACATAGACCAACCAAGTCTCATCAAACCAAGCACTGTAGTCCTGCTCAAAAAGTAGGGGAATATCCATGAAGAAAATCTCTTCTGTCTGAGCCAATTGGTCTCTTAATGTAGCTAGTTCCTCACGGATAATCTCTCCTTGGATTTGCTTAGACCATTCTCGTTCTTCAGGATTTGAAAAGATAAGACTAGCTAGGAGAGGGCGATTAAGTTCTCCGTTTTCAAGGATGATTTCTTGCCCAAAGTGCTGTACTAAAGTCTTAAACAGACGACCACCAGGTTTCTGTAGTTGGTGGACGACTGCGTCGGCATCCACTACTTGAAAGCCTTGCTTTCTTAGAAAATTTGTCACAGTTGACTTACCAGAGGCAATTCCTCCTGTGATTCCAATGATTTTTCCCATCAGCCCCTCCTTTGGCACTGAGGACAAAAGTGAGTTCCACGTCCGCCTAATTGGATTTTTTCAATCACAGTACCACAACGTGAACATTCTTGACCAGCTTATCATAGACCTGATGAAAATCCTGGCATGGTTCCATCTTCACCAAAGGCATTGGTATAGGTCCGAATGGTGGAACCACCTTTTTCAACAGCCTGTCCCAAAACAGCAATGGTCTGGTCATGAATAGCTGTCGCTTCTGCTGCTGTCAAAGTCTGGGACGGTCTAGCCGGATGAACCTGAGCTCGCCAGAGAACCTCATCCACATAGATATTGCCAAGTCCAGCTACCAGAGTCTGGTCTAAAAGATGAGATTTGATAGGCTTTTTAGAGTTAGCTAGAGCTACTTGAAAGACCTGCAAATCAAAGTCTTGTTCGCTTGGTTCAGGTCCTAGTTTTTTAGAAAGAAAGTAGGCTTCCAAAAGGTCAGGCGCCAAGAGTTCCATAGTACCAAACTTGCGTACATCCTCATAAACAAGCGTGCCACCATCCTCAAACTGGAAGAAAACATGGGCATGCTTGCGTTCAGGAACCTGGTCTGGATAGTAAAAATACTTGCCCTCCATTCGCAGATGGGAAATCAAGACCTTGTCTGTCAGGTAGAAAATCAAATATTTACCACGACGTCCCATTGACTCAACAACTTGACCAGGTACTTCCTTTTGAAACTGGTCCAAATCTGTCTTAATCATCTTGGGATAGCGAATTTCTATACTCGAAATCTTCTTTCCCAAAATCAATTTTTCTAAGCCACGACGAACGGTTTCAACCTCAGGTAATTCAGGCATAAGTCCTCCTTCTGTAAAAACAAGAAGCAGGCATGAGCCCACCTCTACTTAGTATTCTTTTTTCATTATAGCCAAAAGTCAGCCAAATCCAGCTTTTTTATCGCGCCAGTTTTTCTTGACCTTGACCCAGGTTTCTAGAAAGACCTTGTCTCCTAGCATGAGTTCAATATCACGACGGGCCATGCTACCGATTTTCTTAAGCATAGCACCACCTTTACCGATGATAATACCTTTTTGGCTATCGCGCTCGACCATGATAGTTGCACGGATGTGAACCTTATCAGTCTCTTCATCCCGTTTCATCGAATCAACCACTACAGCAACTGAGTGAGGAATCTCTTCACGAGTTAGGTGCAAGACTTTCTCGCGAATCATCTCTGAAACCAAGAATCGTTCTGGATGGTCTGTGATTTGATCAGATGGGAAATATTGGAAACCTTCGTCCAGATTTTCACTCAAAATATCCACTAGACGAGAGACGTTATTCCCTTGAAGAGCTGAGATTGGAACGATTTCCTTAAAGTCCATTTGATTACGAAAATCATCAATCTGAGACAAAAGCTGGTCTGGGTGAACCTTATCGATCTTATTCACCACCAAAATGACAGGAACTTTGGCAGCCTTGAGACGCTCGATGATCATGTCATCTCCCTTACCACGCGCTTCATCCGCAGGTACCATAAAAAGAACTGTATCCACTTCACGAAGAGTGCTGTAGGCAGATTCGACCATGAAATCTCCGAGAGCCGTTTTAGGCTTGTGAATCCCTGGCGTGTCGATAAAGACAATCTGCTCCTTATCGGTCGTGTAAATTCCCATGATTTTATTGCGCGTTGTCTGCGCCTTGTCACTCATAATGGCAATCTTTTGCCCCATGACATGATTTAAAAAGGTTGACTTCCCAACATTGGGACGTCCCAAAATGGCTACAAAGCCTGATTTAAAAGTCATAATTTCCTCTTACTGTTTAAAATATTAGATCCCAGATTCGTGGGAGAAAAATCAATGCGCCTGTTAAGGCTGCGAAAAGAGAGACCACCAATACCGCGCCAGCCGCCATATCCTTGGCATTTTTAGCCAGCATGGAAAAGTGATAGTGACTGGCCAAATCCACCACATTTTCGATAGCAGAATTGATAATTTCAAAGGCTACTACCAAGAAAATGCTCAACAGGAGAAAGAGCCATTCGATTCGTGACACCTGAAAAATAAAACCTGCAAGAACAACTAAAAGAGCTGTCACTGCATGTTTTCTCATATTGCGTTCTTCCTTGATAGCGGTCAAAATCCCTATGATGGCAAATTCTAAACTGGCTATCAGGTCACGATTTTTCCATTTTCGTTTATTGTCTTGTGAGTCCATAGGCTGTCAAAATTTCTTCTTGTAAACCGAACATCTCCGCTTCTTCTTCTGGAGTGTAGTGATCATAGCCGTTGATATGTAAAAAGCCGTGCACTGCCAAGAAGCCCATCTCACGCTCAAAGCTGTGGCCGTATTCCTCAGCCTGCTCATGAGCCTTATCGATAGAGATGAAAAGTTCCCCAATATAGGCATCAAACTCAGACATCATCTCTGCCAATTCTGGATTTTCAAGTAAATCCTCTTCGTCAAAGGCAATTTCCAACTCTGGTTTATATTCAAGACTGATAACATCTGTCGGGCGGTCTGTGTCACGGTACTCCAGGTTGAGTTCATGACTACGCTCATTGGTCACAAAAGTGACTGCCATCTCCTTGTCTTCTTTGCCTAATTTTTGGGCTGCAAATTCCAAAATTTCTTGGGTTTGTTGCAACATTTCTTTTGAAACTTGACCAGTTTCATCTACCATCTCAATATACATGTGCTTCTCGTTTCTCTTTACTTGGCTTTATTATACCACATTTCCATGATTTTATTCTACCTTTTTGATATAATACTATGGAATACAATCACAAGGAGAGAACGATGTCATTTGACGGATTTTTTTTACACCACATGGTTGAGGAATTGCGAAGAGAATTAGTGAATGGTCGCATCCAGAAAATCAATCAGCCTTTTGAACAAGAATTAGTCTTGCAAATTCGCAGCAATCGCCAAAGCCATCGCCTGCTCCTTTCTGCCCATCCAGTTTTTGGACGCATTCAGCTGACCCAAACGACTTTTGAAAATCCAGCCCAACCTTCTACCTTTATCATGGTTTTGAGAAAGTATTTGCAGGGTGCCCTGATTGAGTCGATTGAGCAAGTGGAAAATGACCGTATTGTGGAAATGACAGTTTCCAATAAAAACGAGATTGGGGACCATATTCAGGCTACCTTGATTATCGAAATCATGGGCAAACACAGTAATATTCTACTGGTCGATAAAAGCAGTCATAAAATCCTCGAAGTTATCAAACATGTTGGTTTTTCACAAAATAGCTACCGTACCTTGCTTCCTGGATCGACCTATATCGCTCCGCCAAGTACGGAATCACTCAATCCTTTTACTATTAAGGACGAAAAACTCTTTGAAATCCTTCAAACACAGGAAACGACAGCTAAAAACCTTCAAAGACTCTTTCAAGGTCTGGGACGTGATACGGCAAATGAATTGGAAAACATTCTGATTACCGATAAACTATCTACTTTCCGTAACTTTTTCAATCAAGAAACCAAGCCATGCTTGACTGAGACTTCCTTCAGCTCAGTTCCTTTTGCAAATCAGGCGGGAGAGCCTTTTGCCAGTCTTTCTGATTTGTTGGACACCTACTATAAGGATAAGGCTGAGCGCGACCGGGTAAAACAGCAAGCCAGTGAACTCATTCGTCGTGTTGAAAATGAACTTCAGAAAAATCGACATAAGCTGAAAAAGCAAGAAAAAGAGTTACTGGCGACAGACAATGCGGAAGAATTTCGTCAAAAAGGGGAATTGCTAACAACCTTCCTCCACCAAGTGCCTAACGATCAAGACCAAGTTATCCTAGACAACTACTACACCAACCAACCTATCACCATTGCGCTTGATAAGGCTTTGACTCCTAACCAGAATGCCCAACGCTATTTTAAACGTTACCAGAAACTCAAAGAAGCTATCAAATACTTGACTGATCTGATTGAGGAAACCAAGGCAACCATTCTCTATCTAGAAAGTGTGGAAACTGTTCTCAACCAAGCTGGACTAGAAGAAATCGCTGAAATCCGTGAAGAATTGATTCAAACAGGTTTTATCCGCAGAAGACAACGGGAGAAAATCCAGAAACGCAAAAAACCAGAACAATATCTAGCAAGCGATGGCAAAACCATCATCTATGTCGGCCGCAATAATCTGCAAAACGAGGAGCTAACCTTTAAAATGGCCCGCAAGGAGGAACTTTGGTTCCATGCCAAGGATATTCCTGGAAGCCATGTTGTCATCTCAGGCAATCTTGACCCATCTGATGAAGTCAAGACAGACGCAGCAGAACTAGCCGCCTACTTCTCTCAAGGTCGCCTGTCAAATCTGGTTCAGGTAGATATGATTGAAGTCAAAAAACTCAACAAACCAACCGGTGGAAAACCCGGTTTTGTCACTTACACAGGACAAAAGACTCTCCGTGTCACACCAGACCCCGAAAAATCGCATCCATGAAAAAATCCTGATTTTACTTGTAATCAGGATTTTTAGCTTGTTTACTTACTAATCATTAAAAAAATCAAGAACAGGTTAATTGCAGTTTACTTCAGAGACTCTTTTACTTCTTTGCGTAGATCTTCTAGACTACTAATGCCGTATTTATCCATGACTTTTGGTAAATTTTCGATGATATCAGGGCAGGCATATGGATTGGTAAAATTGGCTGTTCCAACTCCGATGGCAGAGGCTCCAGCCAAATACATTTCTAGGGCAGCTTCTGCCGAATCCACTCCCCCCATTCCAATGATGGGCAGGTCTGTTGTTTGAGCTACTTGACGGATGAGTTTGAGGGCTACTGGAAAGACTGCTGGACCAGACATCCCACCTGTTCCATTTGCCAAGATTGGTTTTCTAGTTTTGAGGTCAAACCGCATTCCAACTAGAGTATTAATCATGGTCAAGCCACTTGCTCCCGCATCTTCTGCAGCTTTTGCGACAGTAACGATATCCGTCACACTAGGAGTTAGTTTGACATAAACTGGTACATCAGAGGCTTCCACAGCTGCTTTCACCACATCATAAGCTAAATCTGGATCTTGACCAATCAAGAGTCCATGATTACAGTGGTCTACATTGGGGCAAGAAATATTGAGCTCTATAGCCTTTACATTAGCCGCCTTGGAAATACCATGAGAAACAGCCGCATACTCTTGTTTTGAAAAACCAGCTACATTAGCAATAATAGGAAGATTTGGATATTCTCTTTCCAACCAAGGTAGCTTTTCAGCCAAAACAACTTCCAAACCCGGATTTTGCAAGCCAATTGCATTAAGCATACCAGCAGGTGTTTCTGCCACCCTTGGAGTTGGATTGCCAAAACGGGGTTCAAGAGTTGTCGCCTTGATCATAATAGAACCCAAAAGGTCTAAATCATAGTACTTGGCATACTCTTGACCAAAACTAAAACAGCCTGATGCTGGAATAATCGGATTTTTCAAATCCAAGCCTGGTAGAGAAACTTGTAAACGATTTGTAGTCATGATTTTCTCCTTACAATACAACTGTTCCTGTGCGGAAAACAGGGCCATCTTCACAGACGCGTTGGCTAACCGTCTCGCTTTCTGGTACTTTTAGGACGCACGCATAACAAGCCCCCATCCCACAAGCCATACGAGATTCCAGAGATAGATAGGCTCTAGGGTGGTCATAAAAGGTTTGATTGATATACTTCATCATTCCAGGCGCCCCACATGAGTAAACAGCATCAAACTGACTATCTAAATCCTTGATAACAACGGAAACATTTCCCTTGATACCATAAGAACCATCATCTGTCGTTACAAAGACTTGACCATATTGAGCTAATTCTTTTTCAAGGATAACAGCATCCTTATTCGCAAAACCAAGGACAGTCACTGCTTTCACATCACGCGCATGCAATTCCTTGGCCACCTCAAGCAAGGGTGGGACACCAATCCCACCACCAACAAGGAGAACCTGGCTCTGCTCATCTAGGTCAGACAAGTCAAAACCATTTCCCTGAGGACCCATCACATCAAGAGTATCTCCCTGACTTAAGGTTGAGAAAATAGCTGTCCCAGCTCCCTCAATCCGATAAATGAGATGACACTGCTTCTTAACCTTATCAATAGATGAAATCGAAATAGGACGACGCAAAAGATGGGCGTCATCAGGCACGCGCAGATGTAGAAATTGGCCTGCTTGCATAGCTTCAACCATTTCCCCTTCTAGGACTAATTCAAAGATTGCTGGTGCGATTTCCTCCTGTGCTACCACCTTCATGGTTTCCAAACGAATTGCACCAAAACGTTTCTTACATGTGGGATTCATGACTTTTCCTCCTTAAATTTTAAGGGGACCAGACAAAGAAAAGACCTTGCTAGTGCAAGGCCTCAGTTAAAATCGTACAACACAAGAGAGCACACTCAAAAAGTCTCCTCTAGAAAATTGCACTATTCTTTTATCTGACACCTTGTGAGTCTCTCTGGACTCCCCTTAAAGGTTAAATTTTTACTAGTATACTCTTTCAACCAAAAAAAGTCAAGTAGAAAACGAACATTCCACTTGACTTCACGAGATTATTTTTCACGAATGACTTCGACCTTGTATCCATCAGGGTCTTTGACAAAGTAATAGTTAGGTGCAGTTCCTGGTAGACCATTTGGTTCAGTCACTTCATAGCCTTTTGCACTGTGCTCTTGATGAAGCGCCTCAAGATCAGGTGTACTGAGGGCGATATGGGCAAAGCCATCTCCAACCACATAAGGACCGTGATCGTAGTTATAAGTCAACTCCAACTCATAGTCGTCACCCTCAAGACCTAGATAGACAATCGTGAAGGCATGGTCTGGAAAATCTCTGCGACGCAATTCTTTAAATCCAAAAGCATCTTGATAAAATGCAATTGATTTTTCAAGATTTTCTACTCGCAAGCAAGTATGTAGCATTTTTGAAACCATATTTTTCTCCTTTATTTTTAAAAAGACTGGGACAATCCTGTTCCAGTCTTATCTGTTATTATTTACCAAGTTTTGCTTTAGCTGCATCTGCAAGAGCTGTGAAAGCTGCTGCATCGTTAACAGCCAAGTCAGCAAGCATTTTACGGTTAACTTCGATCTCAGCCAATTTCAAACCATGCATCAATTG
Source organism: uncultured Streptococcus sp. (assembly GCA_927910965.1). Lineage (GTDB taxonomy): Bacteria > Bacillota > Bacilli > Lactobacillales > Streptococcaceae > Streptococcus. Next base: position 940 of record CAKMOM010000018.1, on the reverse strand, counting down.
TGAGTATGAAAGTCCGTTCATACGAGCTGCCGCGTTGATACGAGTGATCCACAATTTGCGGAAGTCACGTTTTTTCTGACGACGGTCACGGTATGCATAGTAGTAAGAGTTCATTACTTGTTCTTTTGCAGTACGGAACAAGATGTGTTTAGCTCCATAGTAACCTTTTGCTAATTTAAGAATACGTTTACGACGTTTGCGTGATACAACGCCACCTTTAACACGTGCCATGTTTTATTTCCTCCAAATATTTCCTAGAATTGTTTACTTACAGTCAAGCTATTATTTCAAGCGAGTAAGCATTGCTTTGATACGTTTGTAATCTCCTGAATGCACCATAGATGCTTTACGAAGATGACGACGTTGTTTCTTAGTTTTTCCGTGGAAACGGTGAGAAGTGTAAGCACGGAAACGTTTAAGTCCACCAGAACCTGTACGTTTGAAACGTTTAGCTGATGCGCGGTGTGTTTTTTGTTTTGGCATGATTTTTTCTCCTTTATTTAACTTTCTGACAATTATTTTTTGTCAGTCGCTGGCGCCAATTGCATGAACATTTGACGTCCATCCATTTTAGCACGTTGTTCGATGATTGCAATATCTTGAGTTGCTTCAGCAAACTCGGCTAAAACTTTTGCACCAATCTCTTTATGGGTAATCATACGACCCTTAAAGCGAATAGATACCTTAACTTTATTTCCTTTTTCAAGGAATTTGCGTGCATTGCGAAGTTTTGTATCAAAGTCACCCTTGTCAATTCGTTGGACTTAGACGAACTTCTTTCACAGTAACAACACTTTTGTTTTTTTACGTTGTTCTTTTTGCTTCTTCTGGTACTCAAATTTGAACTTACCGTAGTCCATGATTTTGCAACAGGCGGTTTGGCTTGGGGTTGAATCAACACTAGGTCAACATTAGCGTTATCAGCCAAAGCTTGCGCTTC
>CAKMOM010000017.1:0-8353 GCA_927910965.1 uncultured Streptococcus sp. | reverse complement strand
ATTCTAGGTTTTTCGATCAATTTTCTCTGATATTGCCATATATTTACCAAAAATGCATTATGAGGAGAATAAAATCGCTGAGTATGTTTGTCCTTTTCCTGAATATCCGGTCATGGTACCATAAACTCTTTGCAAAATTCTTACCAATAATGCGCAATTTATGAGAGACTCCTGTCGTTTCAATATATAGAATATCATGGTAAGGGATTTTTAAATCATTTCCCTTGTAATTGTAGTCAAAATAATCTACCACATCTTCATTTTCAAGTAACATACTCTTCGTGTAGAAAATATTTTGCTCAATTCTCTTCTTAAATAACTCATCATTGATATCCTTATCAACAAAATCTAGGGCTGATACCTGGTATTTATAGGTTAGAGTCGCAAACTCTGATCGACTGGTAATAAAAACGATAATAGCATAAGGATTGTGATGACGAATAAACTGGGCAACTTCAAACCCTTTTTTCTCAATTCCATGAATATCAATATCTAAAAAATAAAGCTGGTTTACTTCATCATTTTCGATATATTCCTTAAACTCACGAACTTTTCCTGTTGTCTTGTAAGAAATAGGAATATTCGATTCTTTCGAAATTTCATCCAATATTCTCTCTAGTCTCACTTGATGTTCAATAACATCTTCTAAAATTAAAACTTTCATTCAAATTCCCTCTTAAATCTAATGATTTGTCTAAATGTACTGCCTTCCATCTCTGTTTCTAAAATAATATTGTTGTACTTATCTAATAGTTCTTTCACATTATTTAATCCTACTCCGCGATTTCTTCCCTTAGTGGAGAATCCTAAAGAAAATAGATCTCCTGAAGGAGTCAGCGTCATTTTACATGAATTCTGAATCACAATCACTGTTTCAGTTTCCATCTTAATAACTGCTACTTCCATTTGCTTTTTATAGCTATCAGCCGATCCTTCGACAGCATTGTTCAATAAAACGCTCATGATACGAACCAAATCCAATAGTTCAATTGGGAGCTTGGTAATCGTATCTTTTACTTCCAGTGTAAACTCTACACCATTATTTCGAGCATAGACAATTGACTGAGCAACCAAACTTCTTAAAGCTGAATCTTCTATGTTATTCAAATCAAAGTAAGTGTACTTATCTGAACGAAGTTTATGATTAGCTTTGACCAAAACTTCATTGTAAACTCTGTCAATTTCCTGTAAATCACCACTGTCAATTGCCATCTGCATACTAACAAGCATCCCAGCATAATCGTGTCTAAAACCACGAATTTCATTATACAGACCGACAATTTCATCTGTATAATTCTGTAAATGTTTCTGTTCAAATTTCTTCTGCTTCAAAGCAATCTCTTTCTCCATTTGTTCTTTATGAGAATTCATTGCAAAGAAGGTCAAAAGTAACGATATAAAGACAATAGATGATAAAATACTTCCAAAACTATTCAAATGTTTAACCGTACTTACCATATCTGAAACGAAAGATGCAACATGTAGCAGTAGTAAAGCAAAAAATACTTTTTTCAAGAAAGGATATAGATAGTCTTTGTCAAAATAGGCTAGTTCCAAGTGGAAATAATGAATGATTTTTAAGATAATAAAATAGGTCAACACCGTTACAACGAAAAAGAACAGGCCATAATATTGTAAAACAAAATTGTCTCCTGTTATAGAGGAGAACGTTACGGACAGAAAGTTGTGAGTACTCTCATATAAAAGAGATAGTAGTAAACTTAGGAATAGTCCTCTATCCTTCTCATACTGTTTAATCCATCGAAAATAGGAATATAAGCCCAAAGGAAATAAAAAATGTTGCAAGCCCTAACCCACCTAAATATAGGAGATAAAAGGGAAGTTCAAGTACTGCTTCTACTAGTAATGTATAGATACCAAAAAAATATAGTTCCTTTGCTTTTATTTTGACCTTTGCAAATTAAAACTGTAACTGTGACTAATAATAAAAAAATATAATATCAAATCTACTACTAAGAAAAAATTCATTCTGACACTCCCTTATCTTCTTTTAAGAAAATTAATGAATATTTTATCTATTCTTCTCATTTCTCCACCTTGAATCTTTTGCAAGTCTTTTTCCTTCAAGGCTACAAACTGTTCCAATTTAACTGTATTTTTCATAATAAAATCTCCTCAATGTTTTTTCTTGTAAGCTAACTTACAAAAACTATTATACAAAATGGAATTTCGTTTTAGATAAAATTCTCTCAACTGTCATTTTTTTATCCCCAAGTGTACTTTTTTAAGAAAAAAGCCGGGAAAATTCCCAGCTTTGCTACTATATTGATCCCAGCAGGATTCGAACCTGCGACCGTTCGCTTAGAAGGCGAATGCTCTATCCAGCTGAGCTATGAGACCTAATACATCTATTCTACCAAAAATCTAATTGAAAGTCAATTTTCTATTTATGATAGGGTGATCCCTGCTGAATCGTAAAAGCCCGATAGATTTGTTCAACAAGTACTAGTCTCATTAACTGATGGGGCAAGGTTAAGCGGCCAAAACTAACAGAAAGATTGGCTCTCTTTTTTACACCCTGTGATAACCCCAGACTCCCTCCAATAATAAAGGTAAGAGTAGAAAATCCTTTTATAGAAGCTTCTTCTAACTGCTTACTAAATTCTTCTGAAGAGAAAGTTTTCCCTTCAATAGCTAACGCAATAACAAAATCACGGTCACCAACTTTTGATAAAATTCTCTGACCTTCTATTTCTAAAATCTTTTGATTTTCTAACTCACTGGCCCTATCTGGTGTTTTTTCATCTGCTAGCTCAATCATTTCAAGCTTAGCAAATCGAGAAATTCGTTTTGAATACTCTGCGATACCATCTTTTAAATACTTTTCTTTCAGTTTCCCGACTGTTACAACTTTAATTTTCATGACTCTATTCTAACATATTCTCTCTTTTTTCACATCTTATTCACAAAATAAAAGGTTAATTTTAGCCGAGAAAACCACAGATTTTTGAAAGTTATCCACAATCTGTGAAAAACTTTTATTTTTAAGTTATAATTAAGCTAGTCAGTTTATACTTTCATTAATTTAAAACATATGGAGGCAAATATGAAACATCTAAAAACATTTTACAAAAAATGGTTTCAATTATTAGTCGTTATCGTCATTAGCTTTATTAGTGGAGCCTTGGGTAGTTTTTCAATAACTCAACTCACTCAAAAAAGTGGGGTAAACAACTCTAACAACAATAGCATTATTACACAGACTGCTTATAAGAACGAAAATTCAACAACTCAGGCTGTTAACAAAGTAAAAGATGCTGTTGTTTCTGTTATTACTTATTCGGCAAACAGACAAAATAGCGTATTTGGCAATGATGATACTGACACAGATTCTCAGCAAATCTCTAGTGAAGGATCTGGGGTTATTTATAAAAAGAATGACAAAGAAGCTTATATTGTCACCAACAATCACGTTATAAATGGTGCCAGCAAAGTAGATATTCGTTTGTCAGATGGAACTAAAGTACCTGGAGAAATCGTCGGAGCTGACACTTTCTCTGATATTGCTGTTGTCAAAATCTCTTCAGAAAAAGTAACAACAGTAGCTGAATTTGGTGATTCTAGCAAGTTAACCGTAGGAGAAACTGCTATTGCTATTGGTAGCCCATTAGGTTCTGAATATGCTAATACTGTCACTCAAGGTATCGTATCTAGTCTCAATCGAAATGTATCCTTAAAATCTGAAGATGGACAAGCCATTTCTACAAAAGCCATCCAAACTGATACTGCTATTAACCCAGGTAACTCTGGTGGCCCACTAATCAATATTCAAGGACAGGTTATCGGAATTACATCAAGTAAAATTGCCACAAATGGTGGAACATCTGTAGAAGGCCTTGGTTTCGCAATTCCTGCAAATGATGCTATCAATATTATTGAACAGTTAGAAAAGAACGGAAAAGTGACTCGTCCAGCTTTGGGAATTCAAATGGTCAATCTCTCAAATATTAATACAAGTGATATTAGAAGACTGAATATTCCAAGCAATGTAACATCTGGTGTAGTTGTTCGTTCTGTACAAAGCAATATGCCTGCAAATGGTCACCTTGAAAAATACGATGTTATTACAAAAGTAGATGACAAAGAGATTGCTTCATCAACAGACTTGCAAAGTGCTCTTTATAATCATTCTATCGGGGACACCATTAAGATAACTTACTATCGTAACGGTAAAGAAGAAACTACATCTATTAAACTTGACAAGAGTTCAGGTGATTTAGAATCTTAATTTACATCTATGTAAAGAAAGCTTTACATAAGAGAAAAGATGTGTTAGTGTAGAATCATGGAAAAATTTGAAATGATTTCTATCACAGATATACAAAAAAATCCCTATCAACCTCGAAAAGAATTTGATAGAGAAAAACTAGATGAACTAGCACAATCTATTAAAGAAAATGGGGTCATTCAACCGATTATTGTTCGTCAATCTCCTGTTATTGGTTATGAAATCCTTGCAGGAGAGAGACGCTATCGGGCTTCACTTTTAGCTGGTCTAACATCTATCCCAGCTGTTGTTAAACAGCTTTCAGATCAAGAGATGATGGTCCAGTCCATCATTGAAAATTTACAGAGAGAAAATTTAAACCCAATAGAAGAAGCACGCGCCTATGAATCTCTCATAGATAAAGGATTCACCCATACTGAAATTGCAGATAAAATGGGCAAGTCTCGTCCTTATATCAGCAACTCTATTCGCTTGCTTTCCTTGCCAGAACAGATCCTCTCAGAAGTAGAAAATGGTAAACTATCACAAGCCCATGCGCGTTCTCTAGTTGGGTTAAATAAGGAACAACAAGACTATTTCTTTCAACGAATCATCGAGGAAGACATTTCTGTAAGGAAATTAGAAGCTCTTCTGACAGAGAAAAAACAAAAGAAACTTCAAAAAACGAATCATTTCATACAAAATGAAGAAGAACAGTTAAAAAAACTACTCGGATTAGATGTAGAAATCAAACTGTCTAAAAAAGATAGCGGCAAAATCATTCTTTCTTTTTCAAATCAAGAAGAATACAATAGAATTATCAACAGCCTTAAATAAGGCTGTTCTTTTATTTTTTTATCTCACAAGGTTATCCACTGTTTTTTTTAATAAAAAACTTAATAAATCAATAGTTTCTGATTTTATCCCCAACCTGTGGATAAAACTCAATAACATTGTGGATTATTTTTCACAGCTTGTGGAAAATTCTTGCTCTCTATGGTAAAATAAGTCTAGCATTAAACTTTTAAATAGTAAAGGAGGAGAAAGAATTGAAAGAAAAACAATTTTGGAATCGTATATTAGAATTCGCTCAAGAAAGACTGACTCGATCCATGTATGATTTCTATGCTATTCAAGCTGAACTCATCAAGGTAGAGGAAAATGTTGCTACTATATTTTTACCACGATCTGAAATGGAAATGGTCTGGGAAAAACAACTAAAAGATATTATTGTAGTTGCTGGATTTGAAATTTATGATGCTGAGATAACTCCCCACTATATTTTCACCAAACCTCAAGATACGGCTGTCTCACAAGTTGAAGAAGCTCCAAATTCAACTCTTTATGACTACAGTCCAAAGTTAGCATCTATTCCTTATTCGGATACTGGATTAAAAGAAAAGTATACCTTTGATAATTTTATCCAAGGGGATGGAAATGTTTGGGCAGTATCAGCTGCTTTGGCTGTCTCTGAAGATTTAGCCTTGACCTATAATCCTCTTTTTATCTATGGAGGACCTGGGCTTGGTAAGACTCACCTGTTAAACGCTATTGGAAATGAAATTCTAAAAAATATTCCAAATGCGCGTGTCAAATACATACCTGCTGAAAGCTTTATTAATGACTTTCTTGATCACCTAAGACTTGGGGAAATGGAAAAATTTAAAAAAACCTATCGTAGTCTTGATCTTTTGTTAATCGATGATATCCAGTCACTCAGCGGAAAAAAAAGTCGCAACTCAGGAAGAATTTTTCAATACCTTTAACGCCCTTCATGACAAGCAAAAACAGATTGTCCTAACGAGTGATCGTAGTCCTAAACACTTAGAAGGCCTTGAAGAAAGACTTGTCACGCGCTTTAGCTGGGGCTTGACGCAAAACATCACACCACCTGACTTTGAAACACGTATTGCCATTTTACAAAGTAAAACAGAGCATTTAGACTACAATTTCCAAAGTGATACCCTAGAATACCTAGCTGGCCAATTTGATTCAAACGTTCGAGAACTTGAAGGAGCAATCAACGACATCACTTTAATTGCCAGAGTGAAGAAGATTAAGGATATCACTATCGATATCGCTGCAGAAGCTATTAGAGCTCGCAAACAAGATGTTAGCCAAATGCTCGTCATCCCAATTGATAAAATACAAAATGAAGTTGGTAACTTTTATGGTGTCAGTGTCAAAGAAATGAAAGGAAGTAGACGCCTTCAAAATATTGTTTTAGCCCGTCAAGTAGCTATGTATTTATCTAGAGAACTAACAGACAATAGTCTTCCAAAAATTGGGAAGGAATTTGGTGGAAAAGACCATACAACAGTCATTCATGCCCATGCCAAAATTAAATCTTTGATTGATGAAGACGATAATTTACGTTTAGAAATTGAATCAATCAAAAAGAAAATTAAATAACTTGTGGATAACTTTTGCTTTTTTATCTTTTTTATCCACATTTTTAAACAAGCCAAAAAACTTGATATGACTTGTTTAAAGTCTGTTTCCACAGATTTCACAGACTCTATTATTACTATTATCCTTCTAATACTAAAAATAAATAAAGGAGAATCCATGATTCATTTTTCAATTAATAAAAATTTATTTCTACAAGCCTTAAATACTACTAAGAGAGCTATTAGTTCTAAAAATGCTATTCCTATTTTATCAACTGTCAAAATTGACGTAACCAATGAAGGTGTTACTTTAATTGGTTCAAATGGTCAGATTTCAATTGAAAATTTTATTTCTCAAAAAAATGAAGATGCTGGTTTGTTAATTACTTCTTTAGGTTCGATCCTTCTTGAAGCTTCTTTCTTTATCAATGTTGTATCTAGTCTTCCAGATGTGACTCTTGATTTTAAAGAAATTGAACAAAATCAAATTGTTTTAACAAGTGGTAAATCAGAAATTACCCTAAAAGGAAAAGATAGCGAGCAATATCCACGAATCCAAGAAATTTCAGCTAGTACTCCTTTGGTTCTTGAAACAAAATTACTCAAGAAAATTATCAATGAAACAGCATTTGCTGCAAGTACACAAGAGAGTCGTCCAATTTTAACAGGTGTTCATTTTGTATTGAGTCAACACAAGGAGCTAAAAACAGTTGCGACAGACTCTCATCGTCTAAGCCAGAAAAAATTAACTCTTGAGAAAAATAGTGATGATTTTGATGTTGTAATTCCTAGCCGTTCTTTACGAGAATTTTCAGCGGTATTTACAGATGATATTGAAACTGTAGAGATTTTCTTTGCCAACAATCAAATCCTCTTTAGAAGTGAAAATATTAGCTTCTATACTCGTTTGTTAGAAGGTAACTATCCTGATACAGATCGCTTGATTCCAATAGACTTTAACACAACAATTACTTTTGATGTTGTAAACTTACGTCAGTCAATGGAACGTGCTCGTCTTTTATCAAGTGCGACTCAAAATGGTACTGTGAAACTTGAAATTAAAGGTGGGGTTGTTAGTGCTCATGTTCACTCTCCAGAAGTTGGTAAAGTAAACGAAGAAATCGATACTGATAAGGTGACTGGTGAAGATTTGACTATTAGTTTCAACCCAACTTACTTGATTGATTCTCTTAAGGCTTTAAATAGCGAAAAGGTGACCATTAGTTTTATCTCAGCTGTTCGTCCATTTACTCTTGTGCCAGCAGATACTGATGAGGACTTCATGCAACTTATCACCCCAGTTCGTACAAATTAAGTGAAAGAGGTTGAGCCTAGCTCGCCTCTTTTATGATATAATCGAAAAAGAAAAGGAGAGTAGTATGTATCAAGTTGGAAATTTTGTTGAAATGAAAAAACCACATGCTTGCACAATCAAAGTCGACTGGTAAAAAGGCTAATCGTTGGGAAATTACACGTGTAGGGGCAGATATCAAAATTAAATGTAGCAATTGCGACCATGTTGTCATGATGGGACGATATGATTTTGATCGAAAATGAATAAAATTATTGACTGATACTCAATGAAAATCAAAGAGCAAACTAGGAAACTAGCCGCAGGCTGTACTTGAGTACGGCAAGGCGACGTTGACGTGGTTTGAATTTGATTTTCGAAGAGTATAAATAGTAAACAAAAAGGAGCGCTGAGCTCCTTTTCTTCGTGACTATAGGGTTTTTT
>CAKMOM010000016.1:0-4434 GCA_927910965.1 uncultured Streptococcus sp. | reverse complement strand
GTCAACAAGTGCGTCAGCTTCGGCATCGACAAGTGGCGAGCCAATCAGCAAGCACTAGCGCATCGGCATCAGCCTCAACAAGTGCGTCAGCCTCAGCAAGCACAAGCGCATCTGAGTCAGCCTCAACAAGTGCATCTGAATCAGCCAGCACATCAGCTTCTGAATCGGCAAGCACAAGCGCCTCAGAATCAGCGTCAACAAGTGCGTCAGCCTCAGCAAGTACATCGGCTTCTGAATCAGCGTCAACAAGTGCATCAGCTTCAGCATCAACAAGCGCGTCAGCCTCAGCAAGCACAAGTGCATCAGCTTCAGCAAGCACAAGCGCATCAGCCTCAGCAAGCACTAGTGCATCAGCTTCAGCATCAACAAGCGCTTCAGCTTCAGCATCAACAAGTGCATCAGCCTCAGCAAGCACTAGCGCGTCAACTTCAACAGGTGGAAGTACATCAATCTCAACAAGTACTTCAATAAATACACCAGCAGATAAGACAGTTGTATCTGATCCAAACGCTTTAACTCCAGAAGAGAAGAAAGTGATTGAGGACAAGGTCAAAGCAGTCAACCCAGGCTCTACAGTAGTAGTAGATAACAAGGGTAACGCAACCGTCACAACCCCATCAGGTAAGACAGCGGTCATCCCAGGTGTAGACTTGACTAAGACAGAAAAAGATGTAACGAAACCAAATGCAGGCAATGATATCGTTAAACCAGCGGATAAGACAGTTGTATCTGATCCAAATGCTTTAACTCCAGAAGAGAAGAAAGTGATTGAGGACAAGGTCAAAGCAGTCAACCCAGGCTCTACAGTAGTAGTAGATGACAAGGGTAACGCAACCGTCACAACCCCATCAGGTAAGACAGCGGTCATCCCAGGTGTAGACTTGACTAAGACAGAAAAAGATGTAACGAAACCAAGCACATCACCTTCTGAATCAACGTCAACAAGTGCATCGGTATCAGCAAGTACAAGTGCTTCTGAATCAACGTCAACAAGTGTATCGGCATCAGCAAGCACATCAGTCTCTGAATCAGCATCAGCAAGTACATCAGCGTCAGCGTCAACAAGTGCGTCAGCATCAGCAGATACATTATCATCTGAAACACCATCAGAATCAGCAGGTAAGTCAAGACAGCAATTGCCAAATACAGGTACAGAAGCTTCCAAATCATCTGTACTTTTAGGAGCTTTGGCAGCTGTGACTGGTTTAGGTCTGTTTGCGAAACGCCGTAAACGTGATGACGAAGAATAATCGGATTAAAAATACATAGAAAGTATTATTATCTCGATTTATGAAGAATCCCTTGGATGAAAAATCATCCAGGGGATTTTTTGATATTAAAAGTGAATAGAGGCTGAAAAATAGGGTGAAAAATGTTATAATATTAGGAAAGGAGAAAGGTTTCATGACTGAAAAAATTACGGTAATTGTACCAGTTTATAATGTTGAGAATTACCTGAATAAATGTTTAGATAGTATCTTAAAACAAACATATCAGAATCTTGAAATTATTGTTGTCAATGATGGCTCTACAGATAATTCGGGCGCAATTTGTCAAGAGTATGCACAAAAAGATAATCGGATTGTTTATATTGAAAAAGAGAATGGTGGATTATCTGATGCGCGAAATGCAGGATTAGATCGAATGACTGGCTCCTACGTAACTTTTGTCGATTCGGATGATTGGATTGAGCAAGATTATGTAGAAGTTTTATACAATAAATTAACTGAGTATCAAGCAGATATTGCAGTTGGAAATTATTATTCTTTCAACGAAAGTGAAGGAATGTTCTACTTTCATATATTTGGAGATTCCTATTATGAGAAAGTATATGATAATGTTTCTATCTTTGAGAACTTGTATGAAAATCAAGAAATGAAGAGTTTGGCTTTGATAACTGCTTGGGGTAAACTCTATAAGGCAAGATTGTTTGAGCAGTTTCGCTTTGACATAGGTAAATTAGGAGAGGATGGTTACCTCAATCAAAAGGTATATTTATTATCAGAAAAGGTAATTTATTTAAGTAAAGGTCTTTATGTTTATCGGATTAGAAAAGGTAGTCTATCAAGAGTTTGGATAGAGAAGTGGATGCACGCCTTAGTTGATACTATGTCTGAACGTATTACTCTACTGGCTAATATGGGGTATCCTCTAGAGAAACACTTGGCAGTTTATCGTCAAATGTTGGAATTCAGTCTCTCCAACGGTCAAGCTAGTGGTTTATCCGATACAGCAACGTATAAAGAGTTTGAAATGAAAAGAACTCTTTTAAATCAGTTATCAAGACAGGAACAAAGGGAAAAGAAAGCCATTGTACTAGCAGCAAACTATGCTTATGTAGACCAAGTTTTGACGACTATCAAGTCTATTTGTTACCATAATCGATCGATTCGTTTTTATCTGATTAATAGCGATTTTCCAAATGAATGGATCAAACAATTAAATAAGCGATTAGAGAAGTTTGATTCAGAAATTATCAATTGTAGGGTGACATCTGAGCAAATTTCACGTTATAAAACGGATATCAGTTACACTGTTTTTTTACGCTATTTCGTAGCTGATTTTGTAAAAGAAGACAGAGCTCTTTACTTGGATTGTGATCTAGTTGTAACGAAAAATCTCGACGACTTGTTTGCTACAGACTTACAAGATTATCCTTTGGCTGCTGTTCGAGATTTCGGAGGTAGAGCCTATTTCGGTAAAGAAATCTTTAATGCCGGTGTTCTCTTGGTAAATAATACTTTTTGGAAAAAAGAGAATATGACCCAAAAACTGATTGACCTAACTAATGAATGGCATGACAAGGTAGATCAGGCTGATCAGAGTATTTTAAATATGCTTTTTGAACATAAATGGCTGGAATTAAACTTCGATTATAATCATATTGTCATTCATAAGCAGTTCACTGATTATCAATTGCCAGAAGGTCAGGACTATCCTGCTATTATTCACTACCTTTCTCATAGGAAACCGTGGAAGGATTTAGCGGCTCAAACCTATCGTGATGTTTGGTGGTATTATCATGGTCTCGAATGGACAGAATTAGGACAAAATCATCATTTACATCCATTACAAAAATCTCATATTTATCCTGTAAAAGAACCGTTCACTTGTCTAATCTATACTGCTTCGGATCATATCGAACAAATGGAGACATTGATTCAATCCTTACCAGATATTCAGTTTAAGATAGCAGCTAGAGTCATAGTTAGTGATCGATTGGCTCAGATGACGATTTATCCAAACGTGACCATATTTAACGGGATTCACTATTTGGTAGATATCGATAAAGAATTAGTAGAAACGAGCCAGGTGCTTTTAGATATAAACTATGGTGAAAAGACAGAAGAAATTCTCAACCAATTTGCAAGACTTGGGAAACCTATCTTATCCTTTGAAAATACCAAATCCTACGAAGTAGGTCAGGAGGTATATGCTGTTGACCAGATTCAAGCAATGATTGAAAAATTAAGAGAAATAAGCCAATGAAGAAACAACATCTATTAGGGTGATGCCTTGATTTTGACTGTCAGTGATTAGATTGAAGAGTTGAATTATCTTCTTGAACACTTGCTAAACATCTGTTTTCATATTGATGCTTCTGTAGCAATGTGAAATCAAAAAATTAGAGTTCACATATAATGTACGACTCGCTACAATTACTAATAGAGGTTAGGTAGGATTTCTACTAGAATTGTGTGATTTTCTCTTATTCATCGTGTGGTTGGTTTGAAGAAGTTTTTGATTCAATATATAAATTTAGAAATGAAAAGATATCATTGAAGAAAAGGATACTGTAATTGTTGATGAACAGAAGCAAAAAATCAATATCTCAAAAGTAGAAATCACGTTTTTTCAGTTGGTAAAATAGATGATTTGTTTATAAAATGGAAGAGTCGGGAGATAAGAATGTATAGAAAAGTTATTGCTTTAGGAGCTGATATTCATTATCTTGATAAGGTAGAAACCGTTATAAAGTCAGTTTCAGTTCATAATCACGAAGTGAAATTTTATGTGTTTAATGATGATCTGCCTAGTGAATGGTTTCTTTTGATGAGAAATCGTCTGAAGGTTATTGGTTCTGAGATTGTCAATGTCAAAAAAACAGCTCATAATCTTCGCGATTTCCACTTGCCAAATGCAATCCTGTCCTATGCGGCTTTCTTTAGATATTTCATTGCAGATGAAGTTATAGAAGATAGGGTTCTATATTTAGACTCGGATACGATTGTCAATGCAAAACTAGATGACTTATTCTACTTGGATTTACAGGGCTACGCTATCGCAGCTGTTCAGGATTTTGATCAGAGTGGTTGGTTAACAACCTTTAATTCAGGTGTGATGGTGATTGATACAAAGAAATGGCGAGAAAATCGTTTGACACAAAGTCTGCTAGAGTTGACTGCCAACACCATGAACATGTCTATGGAGACC
>CAKMOM010000015.1:0-15707 GCA_927910965.1 uncultured Streptococcus sp. | reverse complement strand
ATTAACAAAATTATGATTTGATTTTTCTTTAATATTATTTATCCAATCATTTTTACTGGAATCTAACATAGAATAATACTATCCTATACATTGACAGCTCAAATCTTTCAGAATAGAACAATCCTAACTATCGAATACTCTAACTTCATAAATACTATGCAATTCTAGATCTAGAATTCCTATAAACTAAATGTTTTCGCACTCTTCTAAAACATTCGATTGCCTTAAATTTTAATTTTTGAAGGATTCTAAAGCTAGAATAGTCCCATCACAATCAGTTTTGAATTATTATACTCAATGAAAATCAAAGAGCAAACTAGGAAACTAGCCGCAGGCTGTACTTGAGTACGGCAAGGCGACGTTGACATGGTTTGAAGAGATTTTCGAAGAGTATTAAAAGAAAAAAGACTAGATTTCTCCAGCCTTTCATTTCTAATTAGAATTTTTTACGTTTACGAGCTGCTTCTGATTTACGTTTACGTTTTACAGAAGGTTTTTCATAGAATTCACGTTTGCGTGTTTCTTGAAGAGTACCAGCTTTAGTAACCGCACGTTTGAAACGACGAAGTGCGTCGTCAAGAGATTCATTCTTACGTACTACTGTTTTAGACATTTTTTTCACTCCCTTCAAGTTCAAGATCTATTCTATTTTACACGTAAAAGGAATAATTGTCAAGAAAAAATGCGGTTTAATTTTGATTTTTTTGCCATTTATACAAGAGTTTAAAGCACTCAGATAGAAGAAACTGAAGGGTTTCGTTTTTTATTTTCAAGTAGGCTGAGCGCTTCAGCATCTGCGATGATCGTCACATCAGGGTGATTTTGGAGGCTACTTGCTGGGAGATTCTCAGTCACTGGGCCAGACACTGTTCCGGCAATGGCTTCTGCTTTCGACTCACCATAAGCAAAGAGAATAATTGACTTGGCATCCAAGATGTTTTTAATTCCCATTGAAATGGCTTGAGTTGGAACGTCTTCAATCTTGTCAAAAAAGCGCGCATTGGCTTCAATAGTAGACTGGTCAAGCTCTACCAGATGCGTTTGACTGTCAAATGGAGTACCAGGTTCATTAAATCCGATATGTCCATTGCGACCGATTCCCAAGATTTGGAGGTCAACTGGATGGTCAGCCAAAATTTGGTTGTAGCGTTCAACTTCAGCTTCAGCATTGTCCTTAACCCCACGAGGTAAGAAACTTTCTTTAAATGGTTTTTGGTTAAACAAGTTTTCTTGCATGAAGTAACGATAAGACTGTGGATTGTCTCCATCAAGCCCTACATACTCATCAAGGTTGACACTGGTTAGATTTGAAAAATCAAGGTCACTCTCAACCATTTCCTTGTAAAATTCAAGTGGGCTACTTCCTGTCGCAAGTCCTAGGGTTTGAGCTCCATTTGCCAATTTTTCCTTCAAAATCTCAAAAGCAACTTTTCCACCTTTGATTTGGTTTTCAACTTTAATAACTTTCATCTTTTTATCCTCCGTTTCAATCTATATTCATTATATGGTATAGACCAATTTTTGTCAAGTGAAAACGATTTAATTTCTAAAAAAAGAGCGACTATACTTGAAACATGTTATAATGGATAGGATTAGAACTTAGAAAGAATGAACAGATATATGAATACAGCTGATTTTGATTTCCACTTACCCGAGGAATTGATTGCCCAAACGCCTCTTGAAAAACGAGATGCCTCTAAACTCCTCATTGTCAACCGTGAGACGGGAGAAATGCAGGATAAACACTTCCACTCCATTATTGATATGCTGGAACCTGGTGATGCCCTCGTTATGAACGACACCCGCGTTCTCCCTGCCCGCCTCTATGGTCAAAAGGAAGAAACAGGAGGCCATGTGGAACTGCTCCTGCTCAAAAATACTGCTGGAGATGAGTGGGAGGTTCTGGCTAAACCTGCCAAACGCCTCAAGGTTGGCACTCGTGTTAGCTTTGGTGATGGTCGCCTCAGCGCTGTCGTTACGGAAGAATTGACTCACGGGGGCCGCATTGTCCGCTTTGAATACCAAGGAATTTTCCTAGAAGTCTTAGAAAGTCTGGGTGAAATGCCGCTACCGCCTTATATCCATGAAAAACTGGATGACCGTGAACGCTATCAAACGGTCTACGCTAAAGAAAGTGGCTCTGCTGCAGCACCAACTGCTGGACTACACTTCACTAAAGAACTGCTAGCAGAAATCCAAGCTAAGGGTGTTCATCTAGTCTATCTGACTCTTCATGTCGGGCTTGGAACCTTTAGACCTGTTTCAGTTGATAATCTGGACGAACATGAAATGCACTCAGAATTCTACCAACTTTCTGAGGAAGCTGCTGCCACCCTTCGCTCTGTTAAAGAAAATGGTGGTCGCATCATCGCTGTCGGAACCACTTCTATCCGTACCTTGGAGACTATTGGTTCCAAGTTTGATGGGCAAATCCAAGCAGATTCTGGCTGGACCAATATCTTTATCAAACCCGGCTATGAATGGAAGGTTGTGGATGCCTTCTCAACCAACTTCCACCTGCCAAAATCAACTCTGGTCATGTTAGTTTCTGCCTTTGCAGGTCGTGAATTAGTCTTAGATGCTTATCACCATGCCATCCAAGAACACTACCGCTTCTTTAGTTTCGGTGATGCCATGTTTATCTACTAATTTTCACAATCAAAAAACGCATATTATCAGGCATTATAAAACCTTGATAGTATGCGTTTTGTTATGGATAAAAAATGAGTTAATTTATTCTAAAGCTCGTATCTTTCAAGTTCTGGACACTGGCATTGATCACCGCGCCGATAATCAAAATCTTAGCGATGAGAATAAACCAGAACATCATGACCACCACGACGACGGAACTGAAAAAACGCACGTCCACTAGGTGATTGACATAATTGTTAACATAGACTGAAAAGATATTGAGTAGTAAGACCAGGGTCAACAAGACAAAGGCACTACCTGGCAATACAGAGCGAATCCTTCGCACCTTAACATTGGGTAGAAAATAGTAGAGCATGACCAGGATGGCAAAAATCAAGGCATAGACCAAAGGGCCTGTTAGGTCTTGCAGATAATCAAAAAGAGGACTATCCGATTTCCAATAGCTTTTGACAAGGTTGAGGAGCATACGGCCAAAGACACTCAAAAACAGAGACTAAAGCAAAGAGAATCTGCAAGCCAAAACTGACAAACAAACTCATGAGTTGATGGGAAATCATTCCACGATTTTTTGATACTCCGTAAGCTTTATTAAAGGCTTTCTGCAGGAAATTCATAGATTTTGAAAAGGTCCAGAGGGCTGACAAAACCGCAAAACTCAATAAACCCGTTGACGGTTGGGTCAGCACTTCTGTAATGATCTTTGCGACCACATCATACATGGTATCCGGCAAGAATTCATTGACAACCTTTAAAAAATTAGAAACTGGAATCTGAAAATATGGGAGGATATTAACTACCACCAAAAGCAGGGGAAAAATCGAAATCAACCAATAGTAGGCTACTGCGACACTGGTTAACTCACTATCTGATGCTTGATAATAATGCAAAAAGCTTTTAATAAGGGCTTATCATATCAGCTCTTTCCACCACTTCTTCATATCATACTCCTTCACTTATAATCTTGATTAATTTCTTCTTACCAATTCCATCATATCATAAGGCAGGGTATTGGCAGCTTCCTTCAAGGAATAGTTCTCTAGGTTATTTACATTTTGTCGTAACTTCTTGGCATACTTGGTCGTAATCAATCGTTTTTCTTCGTATTCGAAAATCAACTTGCGCTCCAGATAATAGCCTCTCAGCATTTCATCGATATTGTTGGGTTTGACACGATTGATAACCCGTTCGACAAAGGCACCACTGGTGATAATAGCTGTTTCTCTGAGACGAGAATCCTGCATGAAACTGATCAAAGAACTCTTATAAACCCCTTTTAGGTTCTCCAGACTTTCGATAATCATCTCTGTATTTTCTAGATAGAGCTCTGCAATTTGATCATAGTCAAGGGCTCTGAGTTTCTGTGATTCTTCATTTTTCCAACTGCGGAAGGTCTTGCCAAAGGTAAAGACTTCGTGAAGGAGAAAACGTAAAATCCGCAAGGAAACAAGGAAATAATAGGTCAAACGTGAAGCAAACTTACGATTGATACTTTGCTCCATGTTTTTCAAGTAACGTTGGTAGACTCGATAAGCACGCTCACTCATCTTGCCTTCTTCGTAAGCCTGTTCTAAACCATCACTTTCAATACTGAGGATAAGAAGTTTCAAGGCCTCCCAGTCTTCTTGAGCCCCCTTATTTTCTTGACTCAGGATGAGATTTTCAATACGTCCATGATAATTGTCAATAGCCGCATAGAGGGGAAGTTTTATTTTTGGTGCCTTCCAACTCTTTTTCCAACTCTAGCGTTACTTCATTCAAAATGGCGATATGCATAAGATAGTCCTTGCTTTCTTCCTGTTCATCAGAAAGATGAGGCAAGACCACGAGACCTGTTAAAAAGCTTACAAGCGTCACACCTGCGACGAGGAAAAGCAAGAGAGGATACTCCTGCTCTAGATTACTTGGTATCAGAAGAATCGTAGCAATCGACACCGTTCCCTTGACACCTGAGAAAGTCAAAAGAAGCATGTCCTTCATATACTTATTCAGTTTCTTCTTGAGACGTCTAGTCCTATAGGCATAATAGCCATAAATCATGACAAAACGAATGACAAAGAGGACAAAGGTAAGGGCTATAAGAGATACCAATAGAAGTATAGGATTATAGATTGAATTGGTCAAGATAGGTTCTGCTATCATTCCAACTCCATCCCTAAAATCACAAAGACAGAACCGTTGAGCATAAAGTTCACTGTGTGCCAGACCGTCTCAGTCACCGTATCCACTTGGGCTTCGAGTAGCGTAATCTTCTTAAAACGGCTTGCCTTTAAAATCCCAGCAACTACAACGGCAATAATCCCTGAAACGTGTACTTCTTCTGCTAAAAAGAAGGTCACTAGAGGCAAACTCAATTCTAATAAAAGTTCGCTGGCAATATCCGTTGCTCGTACACTAAGTAAGAAACTATGGAGGAAACGGTTAGTCATGGCTGTTACAAATCCAATTAAAAAACCGCCTAGGATTGAAAAGATGAGCGAACTACTCGCTTGCCCAAGGGAAAAGGCTCCAGTTGTCCAGGCTGTCAAGGCAACCTGAAAGGCAACCAAACCAGATGCATCATTCAAGAGTCCTTCACCCTTAAGAATATTGGACACGCGCTTAGGAAAGCTAAACCGCTCCGAAAGAGAGGCAAAGGCCACCAAATCCGTAGGACCAAGGGCTGCCCCAACAGCCAAGCAAGCCGCCAAGGGAAGACTGAACCAAAGAAGATGGGCCAAGCCACCCAAACTCAAGGTCGAGATGAAAATCACTGGAAATATGAGATAAACAATGATTCGCCAGTGTTTTAAAATAGCCGTAATATCCGCTTCTTCAGACTCTCGGAAAAGCAAGGGACCGATAACCAGTGCCAAAAACAACTCTGTATTGAGGTGAAAGTTGGTATTGGGTAAAAAGAGACCAATCACAATTCCCAAAAGAATTTGCACCAAAGGGAGGGGCAAAAAGGGCAGGAGCTTATTGGTTATACTTGAGACAATCAAGACCAGTAAAAATAGGATGAGGTAAATCAATAATTCCACGCACGTCCTCCTTAATCTTTTTTACAACAAGATTCAAAAATCTCCTTCTGCTCTTTGATTTTTTGGTCAATCTTGGAACAATCTTTGTGCTCAATTTTTCTCTGACACCGTTCCATCTCAAGAGCAACTAATTTTTTCTTGATTTTAAGCATTTTTTTGCTCATATGCGCTTGGTCTAACACACCCACCGCTCGTTCATGGTGAGTTGATTCAACAAAATTCTGGCGCATGGCATCCAGCTTTTCACGTAGGTATTGTTTATCCATGTCTATATCTCTCTAATTTTTCAATCATTACTAAAAATGGTGGGTTGTTGACTTGGTTTAAAGTTCGGTAAATGGCAGCTGTGTACTCTTGTTGGTTCAACTGGCTAACAAAATCCAAGACAGCATCCCTCTCGAGGTCGCCTCCATCATGACCATAGTAGATCATAATAGCAATCCGTCCACCTTTGACAAGCAAATGACACAGCTTTTCTAAGGCTTCAATCGTTGTCTGAGGTTGGGTAATGACTGACTTATCAGCTGACGGCAGATAGCCTAGATTAAAAATTCCTGCCTTAGCCTCTGTCACAAACTGGTCCAGTGTCTCATGACCTTGCAAGATTAACTGGGTATTTGTCATTCCAGCCTGGTTTAAACGTTCTTGGGTCTTTTCCAAGGATTGTTCCTGAATATCAAAGGCATAGACTTTCTTGGCTAGTTTGGCTAAAAAAAGCGTGTCATGACCATTTCCCATAGTCGCATCCACTACGATATCCTCTTTTGTCACTACCTCAGCTAAAAAATCATGTGCCATCTCAAGTGGTCTTTTCATTTTCAAACTCCTGTTTTACAGCCTTGCATCCTTGAACACTTCCACGACGTCGCATTTCAGTTTCAATAGCATTTAGCACTTCCCATTTATTGAGGCTCCACATAGGACCAATCAGCATATCCCTAGGTGCATCTCCTGTGATTCGATGGATGACAATATGTTTGGGAATGATTTCCAATTGATCGCAGATGACCTTGACATATTCGTCCTGGCTCATCAACTGCAAGCGTCCTTCATGATAATCTCGTTGCATACGCGTATTTGTCATAAGATGGAGCAAATGCAGTTTAATCCCTTGAATATCGTTATCCGTAACACAGCGGCGGACATTTTCAATCATCATCTCATGGGTTTCACCAGGAAGTCCATTGATCAGATGGGAAACAATCTCAATCTTGGGATACTGTCTCAAACGCTTGACCGTTTCCACGTACAATTCATAGGAGTGGGCACGGTTAATCAGGTCAGAGGTTGCTTCATAAGTGGTCTGCAAGCCCAATTCAACCGTCACATGCATGCGCTCCGATAACTCAGCCAAATATTCGATGGTTTCGTCTGGTAAACAGTCTGGCCGTGTTCCAATATTGATTCCTACTACACCTGGCTCGTTGATAGCCTGTTCATATCGCTCTCGAATCACTTCCACCTTTTCATGGGTATTGGTAAAATTTTGAAAATAAACCAGATACTTCTGAACCTCTGGCCACTTACGGTGCATAAAGTCAATTTCCTTATAAAATTGCTCACGGATAGGCGCGTCCGGTGCTACGATAGCATCTCCAGAACCTGAAACCGTACAAAAAGTACAGCCCCCATGAGCCACAGTTCCATCACGATTGGGACAGTCAAATCCCGCATCAATCGGGACTTTAAAGGTCTTTTCTCCAAAGAGTTTTCGATAATAATCATTCAAGGTGTTATAAGATTTCATAACTTTCATTATAACAAAAAACATCTACAATCTCAAAAGCCTGACTTTCCTATAAATTCCTCTGCTTCTCGTTTCCATTAGCGATTTTTTATGATACAATATGGATATGATTTTAATGAAATTAGCATCTATTTTATTATTGATACTGACCTTAGTAGTCTGCATTATCATAACCAAACTTTTTAGATTAAAAAAACTAGGACGAAACTTTGCGGATTTGGCTTTTCCAGTCTTGGTATTTGAATATTACCTTATTACAGCTAAAACCTTTACCCATAATTTCCTCCCTAGACTAGGCCTAGCCCTCTCACTCCTAGCCATTATTCTCGTTTTTTTCTTCCTTTTGAAAAAAACGCAGCTTTTACTATCCTAAATTCATCAAATTCTTCTGGCGTGCAGGATTCTTATTAACCCTTGTCATGTATATCGAGATGATTGTTGAATTGATGGCCCAGAAATAAAAAAAACTAAATCGAAAACACCTCAATCAAACTGAAATACAGTGATTGAAGTGTTTTTCTTTATCTATTTTTCAATAATTTCTATTTACTCTCTTTATCAGGAAAGAGATAACCAATACCTACACAAGCTAGTACACCTGCTCCAATTACCAAGCCACTTGAAATTGGCAAAAGGTCCAAAGTCGCATTTGCGATGATAAAGGCAATAATCAAACACATCAGACTAGCCTTGTAGTCTTTTTTCAAAAGATTCTCTAGAGTGAAAAAGAGGAACAAGCCTACTGGAATCAATGACCAAAGGTTAACATTCAAACTTGGCCATCCAACAGAAGCAAAATACAATACTATCGCTGCTGCTACTAAAAATACAATCCCCAATAATTTTTTCATTTTGATCTCCAATTTCTTTTTTAGGAACTTGAGTTGTCTAATACTGCCCCCCTCACGTCCTTTACACAAATCATTATAGCAGAGCCCAGTTTCAAGAACAAGCTCTGTTGCCTATCTGGTCTCTATCTCGGTCTAAGTGGTTGAATAGTTAAGATAAAATAAGGAAACAGGGGAAAACTATCTTCCAAATAAAAAGGAATTAAGCAACCAAACGCTACTTAATTCCTTAAAATTATCTCATCTCAGTACATAAACCATTTTTTCATCTATAGCTTTTGTCTTCATCTTAATCTTTTTTCTTCAATCCAAGAAATACACCTACAGTAAACATTATTCCAGCAATGAATGGTGTAAAACCTTCT
This sequence comes from uncultured Streptococcus sp., assembly GCA_927910965.1. GTDB lineage: Bacteria > Bacillota > Bacilli > Lactobacillales > Streptococcaceae > Streptococcus. The sequence goes on along the minus strand of CAKMOM010000015.1, from coordinate 7,075 downwards.
CTAACTGTTCCGGTTTTTGGCAATCTATCAGAATTGTTAGTATCCGATTTACTATCGATATTGGTATGTTTATTAGCTATAGTCTCTGGTTCATTAAGATAAACTCCCTTCTTATTTTCAAAGTTTTTATCATTTTTATCAGGAACTGTAGCTGTAACATCCTTAGTTGAATCAGATTTTTGACTTTCGTCTAATTGACTATAATTTACTTGTACAGGAACTGTAGCTGTGACATCCTTAGTTGAATCAGATTTGTGTGAATGATTTTCTCTTTGTAAATCCTCCTTTTTGTAATTTTCATCTAATTGACTATGATTTGCTTGCACCTTATCTTTCTTTTTCGATTCATCAAAAGTAGGTTTATTTTCCTCCTCCTTTTTCTCCTCTATTTTCTTGAATAGAGGTTTTATAAGGGTATCTTTTGACACATTAATAACATAACCTGCATCTTTTTTCCCTTCGACACCAGAAATTTCCCAGCCATCAAATTGATAGCCTTTTTCTAATTCACCCTTATAGACAGGTAAAATGAAATCTTCTTCCGACACTATCGTTGAACTCATTTCTTTTCCATTTTGAATGGTCACAGTCACCGTATGAGGTTTTAATTCGCTCACCTCTCCCGTATCTTTATTTAAAATGAATTCTTTTACGGTCGTATTTCTTGCAAAATCTTTTACAACAATCTTAATGTTTAGTGTCTTGTCTGTTATTTGTTTAATATCATCAAATGATTTGTATTCTTTTCCATTTACATAAATATGTTGTTCTTGAATCTCACCATCAAATCCATTATTTCTTTTATCATTGATATTAAAGACTACAGATTTTCCGTTAGCATATTCAATACTAGTATTTCCTTTTGGATCAATGTTTACTTCTGGTTTAACATTATCATATAAAAATTGATAGTGTACTCCAACCGCTTTCGCATTCAAATCGCTATAGCCAGTTTGAAGATAAACATTTCCATCCATATCTGTTACCTTATCTGGGAATCCGTTTGCTTTATAGTCTTTCATTCCCCAGTCCATGATGTCACCGTCTTTAACATTAAGCTTAATGTTAAAATCTCTAGTGTTATCAATGTGTAAATCTCCATAGATTAAATAATTATCTACAACCGATTCATTAACTCTCAACTCCCAGTTAAAACCACCCTTATCAGAAATCTTACCTCTTAAATGGAATTCTGGATTTCGTACATAAATTTTATTAGATTTAGATGGATTAAAGTAGTTCTTGTCCATTGAAAGATTTACTGGTTTTGCATCAATAAATAACGTAGAACCATCTTCTTTTATAGCTTCTACATTGGACTTATCCTCTCCAGTGTACTCTTTACCATTCTTACCAAATAATACCAGTTTAGAAGAATCTGTCACAAGATTTCCATCTTTATCGATTGCCTCCCCTTTGTCATTCATTTTAAAGTTAAAGACTTGATATCTTACAATGTTAAAGCCGTCCAAAGCCGACATTAATACTGATTGAATACTTCTTCCATCTTCAACATTTCTACTATCAGCATAAATTATTTTTTCTGAAAGGACTCTTAGATTAGGATTGGTCTTTTGGATTTTTGCTATATCTTCCTTGTTATAGACTCCATTTCCTTCTAACATATCCGTTTTTCCAGGATTATAGGTAGTCACTTTTAGTGCATAGCCTTTTCTCAGAATGATATTATCCTTTAATAGATATTGTTGTTTTTCTGAATCAGAATAGATTTTACCAGATTCCATGTCCGTTAAATTGGTTGGTTTGTTTTTTGAAAGATCTCCTTCTCCTAATTCTATTACATTCCCATAACTTGATGCATACGGATATTCTGTCTTAGTTTCCTTATTTTTTTCAGGCATTCTAATTTTAGTTTCAGCTTTTATCTGATCATCATCTTTAACAAAGAATCTCATATCTCCTGAAAAAGCTAATCCATCCACAATATCATTAATATTAGCGTATAAATCAAATGTCATCGTTTTTGAGCGGGAATCATACTTGGTCGTTTTGATTTCTATCGATTTATAGTTATTACCATAATATACCTTGGCATTTTTAGAAACATTACTTATCTTTCCAAGAATTTCAAAGTGTCCATTTTTAGACGGACTTAGAACACCATAAATTTTTGATTTGATTTCGTCAAGTTTTTCAGTTTCATATTCTAAGGCGCTACCATCGTCATAAGCAATGATATTTCCCTTATCATCGTATTTATAATCATATTCTTCTGTCCTCTTACCAGTTTCACTTGTAAAGTCATCAACTTCTCTAAATTTCTTTTTAATAAGTTTCTTTAAGTCTTTGCTTTCAAAATCTCTAATTGTTGAAATCGTTTTATGAATAGTCAAGCTAGATTTTTCTTCGATAGACTCTTCATTGTCTTGATGATTTTCTTCCTCAGTTGCATCTTTTTTAAGACTATCCTCTTTTCTATTTTCTAAATTTTTAAATTTAGATTCGGCAATCTCTCCAAGCTTTTGGTATTTAGATGAATCTTGGTCAGGATCTACTAGATAATAGGAAATCATCCCCTTTTCATCAGCATGATCAGCAAATTTAATTCTATGAATCTTTGTGAAATTGCTAGAGCCATCTAATGCAATGACTTCAATGATTTTTCCTCTTAAATCTCCTGCACCATTAATTTCATAAATGGTATTTCCGTCTTTGTCAAGTTTTCTATTTCTTCCTTGACCCTCACCTGCATAAGTTACTTCAAGATTTTTCTCAACCTCTCCATCTTCATTAACAAGAGCGGCGCCAGCATACCAAACTTCGTTTGCAATCTCGTCAAATTTTTCAGGATGTTCTTTTTGATCTCTCGCAAATAGCGTTTCATTCTTATACTGATCTTTTACCTTATGATAAGTATCCTTTGTAATCAACTTAATTTTTTCAGGATTTGAAAAATCAACCGAAACAATCTTAGGGGCTGTGTTATCAATTTTTACAGGAATATAGGAAACCTGCCATGGATAATCTTTAGTTAATCTATATTTAAATTTATAGAAATATTGACCTTCCGCAATCGGTTCAAATTGACCTCTTATCTTAGTAGCAGGATCTTGGTTATCCTTACTTTCTGGTGCATTTTCTTCTCGACCTCTAGGGTTATAGATGAGTCCATCCCACTTCAAATCACCCCAAACTTTTAGTTTTGAAGATTTGATTCCCTTTGCATCATTTCTTTTAGAGTTTAAAATTCCTTTAATAAAGTGTTCTCTCGAAATGACTTTTAAGTCTCTTTGATTGTCTCCCTCTTTATTTGTATTTACTATTGAAATTAATCCTTCTTCTGCACTTCTTAATACAAGCGGAGAAGGTGTTAATCCTCTTTCAAGTTGAGCATCCTGAGGATTTCCATTTGAATCTAAAGGATAAATTTTGGCAATATTAGAACCACTTGATGATGGTGCGTTGATTCCTTCGTTATTGAAAGCAAACAATTCTGGATTTTGATCAAGCGATGTTATATTTTTATCTTTTCTATTTTGTATAACTCCTGCTGGGTTAAATTTATCTATACCATGTTCTCCACCAATTCCCTTATTTAAGGTTCCTGGAATTTTTGGTTTACCATCATCATCATAACCTTCCATTGTTTTTGATTTTGATCCTTCTTCCCAGGCCCATTTATCAAGGATTGGTTCTTTATTCCAATCCCCAGCAAATCCCATTAGAGGCATCGATAAAGAAGGTTGGAAATTTGTTTTCTTCCCGTTGGAGTTTAGAGCTTCCATTTCTTCCACTGACTCAAAATGAATAAATGATTCTACAAATTTATTTTTATTTTTAGCCTCTCCAACGTTTATAACCGCATTTAAATCAAAGCTAGAGTTTGGGCTTATAGTGAAAGTGTCATGCTCAAATGTGATATTTGCTCCTTTGATTTTTTCTGGGTGAATTTCTGGAACAATTTGCTTCCCATCTGGGGATTTTTCGTCTTTATATGTTTCATCCAGTTTTAGTCTATCAGTTAGAGAATCTGTAGTTATCGCTGATGCTGAAACTTTAAAGGTCAAAGGTCTGTTTGATGTATTGTGAAGCTTAATTGTAAAGTATTTTTTATCTCCTTTTATTTCTTTAAGAGAAATAGAACCATAAGAGTTTACCAAACCTTTAGAATCCTTGTTTTTGAAAGTCGCTACGACTTCATTTCTCAAAGCATTGGCCACATTAATTAGCCCTGCTCCCTGCTGTCTAGGTGATGCAAAGTATTGGCTTTTTTCTTTCCAAGAAGTCGCATCCATCATAGGTCTTGCAGTATTTTGTAGGGCTATTTTTGTAAGACTCGTAAGGTCTATTTTGTCATCTCCCTCAAGATTTTTCAATACAGGTCTTTCAAGCATTTCCTTTAACTTTGGTCTAATCAAAACAGTAGAAGCTGCCACGATAGGAGTTGCCATACTAGTTCCTGACATATAGCCATAAGTTGATTTCCCATTAATGACATTGAGAGTGGATTTAATATTTTTACCTGGCGCTGAGACATCAGGCTTTAAAAGCAAATCTGTTCTCGGTCCCCAAGATGTAGATCCTGCTGGAACTATGACATCTTCTTTATACAATTCTTTGTCTGTGTCAGGTGCAAACTTAAAGTCAATCTCTTTTTCGTCACCTACATTCGGTTTATTAGAATTATAGCTTGCCATATCGATTGGATAGTATTGCTCCAATTTATCTTTGAAATCTTCCTTATTATTTCTTTTAACTTCAGTTTTTTTATCAGGACTAATCATGTTCCATAGCTTTACACCATCATCTCCTGAAATTGAAAATACTTGACTAGTAGTTCCTTCATCCTCCTCATATCCCATAGCTGGAAGCTCTGTCCAATTATCTCTATTGTAGTAATTGACAGTATTTACAACCATAATGCCACGTGCGCCCTTATCCGTAGCTCTTTTAAAAGCATCTTTTAAATCCTTGGTATAAATTCTATCCATTACTGCAATTTTGCCCTTAAGATCCAATCCTATCAAATCTTGATCTTGACCTTTGCCTATATATACAAATTTCAATTTATCAGGAGCTTTTGAACCATCTTCATTTGTTGTGATTTTATTCTTATCGAAAAAGGCCCCTATATTTCTGTATTTAAAACTTTCTCCACCTATGTTGACTTTATCAAACTCAACTGTTTGATTTTTAGCAGATGCGACCGCTATCGCATCTTCATGTGCTGCAGTTCGCGTTACATTTCCAGTGTCGGTCATTTTCAGATTATTATTTGCTACTAAATCCCATGAAGAACTTGAAGCAGAAGTCGCATAGTTACCCGTAGCTACAACCATTGGAATGCCTGCTTTTCTTAACGCTCTAATAGCTTGCCAATATTTCTCACCTACAAGACCTGTTCCTGTAAAGCCAGAGGATACCGAAACAACATCGACATTATGTTTGATGGAATCTTCAATAGCATGAAACATTGTTTCATCCCCTGCGAAGCCAGATCCTGCGTCAGAGTACATTTTATAAGAGAAGATCTGTGCATTAGGAGCAATTCCATCTATTCCGTTAAAGTTTTTAATGTCTTTTTCAGTATCATTTCCCGCAAGAATCCCTGCAATATGCATCCCATGTGGATCAAAATAATCGCTCCCATCATCAGCCTTTTCTACAGTTATTTTACCACCATTATAATAATTGAAAGCATGAGGGATTTTATCACTCAACCAGAAATTTTTATCAGTACCTTTTAAATCTTCTTTTTTAAATCTCATTGAGTCTTTAGCATCATCATCAATCCTCATGGCCTTATGCCTATAATCTGTCCCGGTATCGATATTTGAAATGACCATACCTCTACCATCAAAATTTTTACCAAATGGAGCATTGATAGACTTTAGGTAATCAATTGCCTCTTCAACTCCAATTTCCTTTCTAGCATGATTCATCATTGGTTGGACTTTTTGTGATCGTTCAATCGATGAAATACCTTCTATTAGTTTAATTTTGTCCAGATTATCTGGAGTTGTTTCTATTGCAACACCATTAAAAACCGTATCATAAGTATATAAAACTTTTGTATCCTTAAGATTGGATAATTCCTTGATTGCTTTTTCTCCAGATTCTTTATCTTTAAATTCAGCAATATAGACAAGTTTATCCTCTTTTTGGGGACTTTCTGGGTCTTTCCTTGCAGACGAGTCCGCTTTATCTTCTTGGGATTGATTGGAATTTTCTTCTTTGATTTTTTCTTCATTGCTAGTTTTGTTATCTATCACAGATTCTTTACTAACAACTTCTTTTTCCTCAATAACCGTTGTTTTCTTCTCTTCAGTATCCTTGAAGTTTCTATAGCATTATGAATATTTTCATGTTTCTCTTTATTGTCTGTTTCCTTCTCTACTACTACTTTTTCTTTATCAGATATTTTTAAAGAATCTTCAGAACTAGGTGTATCTGCTAGGATTACCTCATTAGGGACATATGCTGCTAAAATAACTGCAGCTGTGGTTAATGACAATACTGTACTTTTTTTCATTTTAATTCCTTACATATTTATTTAACTTCCAATAGATAAAAAACTTTAACTTTGCTAGCCTTTGTTATAAAAAGTATTACTAAGTATTATCTAGGAAATAGAGTAGTACATTTATATATAATTGTTAGCTCTCTGAAAAATAGTATATCAATTAAAAAATTTTAAGTCAAGAAAAATTAACACGGATTAATTTATTTTTTAACATATGTTAAAAATTGAGTCAAAAACTTTCGTAGTTAGCTGGGGTACATTATCAGAACATTCACACCATCAAAAATAGTAGCAATCAAATTAAAGCACTAGCAACATCACAAAGTCAAATATCATTGATGAAATATCAGCGCTATTAAACAATATAAATAACTGCTAAGAATAAGACTTAACGGTTATCTTCTACATATCTATTTTTTCAAATCTTCAGTCATGTCTTCACCTATGACCTAAGCTTTACGAGTGCCTTGCTCTACCAACTAATACTCAATGAAAATCAAAAAGCAAACTAGGAAACTAGCCGCAGGTTGCTCAAAACACTGTTTTGAGGTTGTAGATGGAACTGACGTAGTCAGTATCCTACACATACGG
>CAKMOM010000014.1:0-7433 GCA_927910965.1 uncultured Streptococcus sp. | reverse complement strand
CTGACTCACTCCCTGTTTCGATGTTTAATACTCTTTGAAATCAAATTCAAACTGCGTCAACGTCGCCTTGTCGTACTCAAGTACAGCCTGCGGCTAGTTTCCTAGTTTGCTCTTTGATTTTCATTGAGTATAAGAACCTATCAAAAAAGTGAGGGAAAACCCCTCAGATTATAAATAGAAAGAGTGAATCTTATGCTCCAACAACTAGTAAATGGTTTGATTCTAGGTAGTGTTTATGCGCTGTTAGCCCTAGGATATACCATGGTTTACGGAATTATCAAGCTCATCAACTTCGCCCACGGTGATATTTATATGATGGGAGCCTTTATCGGTTATTTCTTGATTAATTCTTTCCAAATGAATTTCTTTGTAGCGCTAATTGTAGCTATGCTAGCGACAGCCATTCTTGGTGTCGTGATTGAGTTTCTTGCTTACCGACCTTTGCGTCACTCTACTCGTATTGCTGTTTTGATTACAGCTATTGGGGTTTCTTTCCTATTGGAATATGGGATGGTCTACCTGGTTGGTGCCAATACCCGTGCCTTCCCTCAAGCGATTCAAACAGTTCGCTATGATTTGGGACCAGTTAGCCTAACAAACGTGCAGTTAATGATTTTGGCCATTTCCTTGATTTTGATGATTTTGTTACAAGTCATTGTCCAAAAGACTAAGATGGGGAAAGCCATGCGTGCAGTATCAGTAGATAGCGATGCAGCACAATTGATGGGGATCAATGTAAACCGTACTATCAGCTTTACCTTCGCTTTGGGTTCAGCTCTTGCGGGTGCGGCTGGTGTTCTGATTGCCCTCTATTATAACTCTCTTGAGCCTTTGATGGGGGTTACTCCAGGTCTTAAATCTTTCGTTGCCGCAGTACTTGGTGGTATCGGAATTATTCCTGGTGCGGCTCTTGGTGGCTTTGTAATTGGTTTATTGGAAACCTTTGCGACAGCCTTTGGAATGTCAGACTTCCGTGATGCCATTGTTTATGGAATCTTATTGTTGATCTTGATTGTCCGCCCAGCTGGTATCCTTGGTAAGAATGTGAAAGAGAAGGTGTAAACGATGAAGGAAAATTTAAAAGTTAATATTCTATGGTTACTCCTTTTGTTAGCTGGTTATGGCTTGATTAGTGTACTGGTCTCAGTCGGAGTACTCAATCTATTCTATGTACAGATTTTACAACAAATTGGAATTAATATTATTCTGGCTGTTGGTCTCAACTTAATCGTTGGTTTTTCAGGACAATTTTCACTTGGGCATGCTGGTTTCATGGCGATTGGTGCTTATGCCGCTGCTATTATTGGTTCTAAATCACCGACTTACGGTGCCTTCTTTGGAGCTATGCTGGTAGGAGCTTTGCTTTCAGGAGCAGTTGCTTTACTTGTCGGAATTCCAACCTTGCGCTTGAAGGGGGACTATCTTGCAGTAGCGACTCTCGGTGTATCTGAAATTATCCGTATCTTTATCATCAATGGTGGAAGCATTACAAATGGTGCGGCAGGTATCTTGGGAATTCCTAATTTTACAACTTGGCAAATGGTTTACTTCTTTGTCGTGATTACAACCATTGCAACCTTGAACTTCTTGCGTAGTCCAATTGGTCGTTCAACCCTCTCCGTTCGTGAGGATGAAATTGCTGCTGAGTCAGTTGGGGTTAATACGACTAAAATTAAAATCATCGCCTTTGTCTTTGGTGCTATTACTGCAAGTATTGCAGGGTCACTTCAGGCAGGATTTATTGGATCTGTCGTACCGAAAGATTACACTTTCATCAACTCAATCAACGTTTTGATCATTGTTGTATTTGGTGGACTTGGTTCCATTACAGGTGCGATTGTTTCAGCTATTGTTCTTGGAATTTTGAATATGCTTCTCCAAGATGTTGCTAGCGTGCGTATGATTATTTACGCTTTGGCCTTGGTATTGGTAATGATTTTCAGACCAGGTGGACTCCTTGGAACATGGGAATTGAGCCTATCACGTTTCTTTAAAAAATCTAAGAAGGAGGAACAAAACTAATGGCATTACTTGAAGTAAAACAGTTAACCAAACATTTTGGCGGTCTAACAGCTGTTGGAGATGTGACTCTTGAATTGAACGAAGGGGAATTGGTTGGACTAATTGGTCCAAACGGAGCTGGTAAAACCACTCTTTTCAACCTCTTGACGGGTGTTTATGAACCAAGTGAGGGAACAGTTACCTTAGATGGTCACCTTTTGAATGGAAAGTCACCTTATAAGATTGCTTCCTTGGGACTTGGACGTACATTCCAAAATATCCGTCTCTTTAAAGATTTAACAGTTTTGGATAATGTTTTGATTGCCTTTGGCAACCATCACAAACAACATGTTTTTGCTAGTTTCTTGCGCTTACCAGCTTTTTACAAGAGTGAAAAAGAATTAAAGGCTAAAGCCTTGGAATTGCTTAAAATCTTTGATTTAGATGGGGATGCAGAAACTCTTGCTAAAAATCTTGCCTACGGACAACAACGTCGTTTAGAAATTGTTCGTGCCCTCGCTACGGAACCTAAAATTCTCTTTTTAGATGAACCAGCAGCAGGTATGAACCCACAGGAAACAGCTGAATTGACAGAGTTAATTCGTCGTATCAAAGATGAATTTAAAATTACAATCATGCTGATTGAACACGATATGAATCTGGTCATGGAAGTAACAGAACGTATCTACGTACTTGAATATGGTCGTTTGATTGCTCAAGGAACTCCAGACGAAATTAAGACCAATAAACGCGTTATCGAAGCTTATCTAGGAGGTGAAGCCTAATGTCTATGTTAAAAGTTGATAATCTTTCTGTGCATTACGGTATGATCCAAGCAGTCCGTGATGTAAGCTTTGAAGTGAATGAAGGAGAAGTTGTTTCCCTTATCGGTGCCAATGGTGCAGGTAAGACAACCATTCTCCGTACCTTGTCTGGTTTGGTTAGACCGAGTTCTGGAAAGATTGAATTTTTAGGTCAAGAAATCCAAAAAATGCCGGCTCAGAAAATCGTGGCAGGTGGTCTTTCACAAGTTCCAGAAGGACGCCACGTCTTTCCTGGCTTGACTGTTATGGAAAATCTAGAAATGGGAGCTTTCTTAAAGAAAAACCGTGAAGAAAATCAAGCTAATTTGAAGAAGGTTTTCTCACGTTTCCCACGTCTTGAAGAACGGAAGAACCAAGATGCAGCTACTCTTTCAGGGGGGGAACAACAAATGCTTGCCATGGGACGCGCTCTTATGTCAACACCAAAACTTCTTCTTTTAGATGAACCATCAATGGGACTTGCCCCAATCTTTATCCAAGAGATTTTTGATATCATTCAAGATATCCAGAAACAAGGTACAACTGTCCTCTTGATTGAACAAAATGCCAATAAGGCACTTGCAATCTCTGACCGAGGCTATGTATTGGAAACAGGGAAAATCGTTCTATCAGGAACGGGAAAAGAACTCGCATCATCAGAAGAAGTCAGAAAAGCATATCTTGGTGGCTAAACTAGTCTGGGAGACTAGTTTAGGTTGCAGATAAAGATTGCAAACAAATCTACATCTACACTGAAAGATGAATTTCTAATAATTGAAAAATCGAATGAAAGGTATCTTACCTTCATTCATAGAGCTCGATTTAGAGCTCTTTTTGCTAGCTTATTCATACTTTTCTGAATTTTGAAAAAGAAATGTAAGCGTTTGATAGATTTACAAAAAGATTGTATAATAGGGATAAGAATAGAAAAGGAGAAGTTTCATGGCAGTTAAAGATTTTATGACCCGCAAGGTAGTGTATATTAGTCCAGATACAACAGTATCTCATGCAGCAGATTTAATGAGAGAGCAAGGTTTGCACCGCTTGCCTGTTATCGAAAATGATCAATTGGTTGGTTTGGTGACTGAGGGAACCATTGCGCAAGCTAGTCCATCCAAGGCAACAAGTCTTTCTATCTATGAGATGAATTATCTTCTAAATAAGACAAAAGTAAAAGATGTCATGATTCGCGATGTTGTCACTGTCTCTGGCTATGCGAGTCTAGAGGATGCAACTTATCTGATGTTGAAAAACAAGATTGGTATTCTTCCTGTCGTAGATAATCATCAAGTATACGGAGTTATTACGGACCGTGATGTTTTCCAAGCCTTTCTTGAAATTGCTGGTTATGGAGAAGAAGGAATTCGTGTGCGCTTTGTTACAGAAGATGAAGTTGGTGTCCTCGGAAAGATTGTTTCTTTGATTGCAGAAGAAAATTTGAATATCTCGCATACAGTCAATATTCCGCGTAAAGATGGTAAGGTGATTATCGAAGTTCAAATAGATGGATCAATTGATTTACCAGCCTTGAAAGAAAAATTTGAATCAGAGAATATTCAAGTAGAAGAAATTACTCGTACTTCAGCAAAAGTCTTGTAATAAGGGAAGCCGAAAGGCTTCTTTTTTCATGAAAAGGGTATTAGAGCAAAAGATGGAAAAAAATGATAAAATATGCTATAATGAAATGATGTAAAAAAGGAGTATTTATGGACATTTCAGTAATCCGTCAGAAAATTGACGCAAATCGTGAAAAATTAGCTTCTTTCAGGGGGTCTCTTTGACCTAGAAGGTCTAGAGGAAGAGATTGCCATCTTGGAAAACAAGATGACAGAACCTGATTTTTGGAACGATAATATCGCGGCCCAAAAAACGTCGCAAGAATTAAATGAATTAAAAAACACTTACAATACCTTCCATAAGATGGAAGAGTTGCAGGATGAAGTTGAAATTTTATTGGACTTTTTAGTAGAAGACGATTCAGTGCATGATGAACTGGTCGAACAGTTATCAGAACTTGATAAGATGATGACCAGTTACGAGATGACCCTTCTCTTGTCAGAAACTTATGACCATAATAATGCCATCTTGGAAATCCATCCAGGTTCTGGTGGTACTGAGGCGCAGGACTGGGGTGATATGTTGCTTCGTATGTATACTCGCTATGGAAATGCCAAAGGCTTTAAAGTGGAAGTATTGGATTACCAAGCAGGTGATGAAGCTGGTATTAAGTCAGTAACCTTATCATTCGAAGGACCTAATGCCTATGGCCTTCTCAAGTCAGAAATGGGTGTGCACCGCTTGGTACGAATCTCACCATTTGACTCTGCTAAACGTCGCCATACCTCTTTCACATCTGTAGAAGTGATGCCAGAATTGGATGATACTATTGAAGTGGAAATCCGGGAAGATGACATCAAGATGGATACCTTCCGTTCAGGTGGTGCCGGTGGACAAAACGTCAACAAGGTTTCAACAGGTGTACGTTTAACCCACATTCCAACTGGAATTGTTGTCCAATCAACGGTTGATCGTACCCAGTATGGAAATAGAGATCGAGCTATGAAGATGTTGCAGGCTAAGCTCTATCAAATGGAGCAAGAAAAGAAAGCTGCGGAGGTAGATTCCCTCAAGGGTGAAAAAAAAGAAATCACATGGGGAAGCCAAATCCGCTCTTATGTCTTCACGCCTTATACTATGGTAAAAGATCATCGAACTAGCTTTGAAGTTGCTCAGGTAGATAAGGTTATGGACGGAGACCTAGATGGTTTTATCGATGCCTACCTTAAGTGGCGAATCAGCTAAGAAAGAAAGGAACTCACATGTCAATCATTGAAATGAGAGATGTCGTCAAAAAATACGACAACGGAACGACTGCCCTACGCGGTGTTTCGGTCAGCGTTCAACCGGGAGAATTTGCTTACATTGTAGGACCTTCAGGAGCAGGGAAGTCAACCTTCATTCGTTCTCTATATCGTGAAGTAAAAATCGATAAAGGAAGCCTATCAGTTGCTGGTTTTAATCTGGTTAAGATTAAAAAGAAAGATGTCCCGCTTCTACGTCGTAGTGTTGGAGTTGTCTTCCAGGATTATAAACTGTTGCCAAAGAAAACGGTTTATGAAAATATTGCTTACGCTATGGAAGTAATCGGGGAAAATCGCCGTAATATCAAAAAACGTGTGATGGAAGTTTTAGACTTGGTTGGTTGAAGCACAAGGTTCGTTCTTTCCCCAATGAGCTCTCAGGTGGAGAGCAACAGCGGATTGCGATTGCGCGTGCCATTGTAAATAATCCCAAAGTATTGATAGCCGATGAACCAACAGGAAACTTGGACCCGGATAATTCATGGGAAATTATGAATCTCTTGGAACGGATTAACCTACAAGGGACAACTATTTTGATGGCGACCCACAACAGTCAGATTGTAAATACCTTGCGCCACCGTGTCATTGCCATTGAAAATGGCCGTGTCGTTCGTGACGAAGCTAAAGGAGAATATGGATACGATGATTAGTAGATTTTTTCGCCATTTATTTGAATCACTAAAAAGTTTGAAACGAAATGGTTGGATGACAGTGGCTGCTGTCAGCTCAGTCATGATTACTTTGACCTTGGTTGCCATATTTGCTTCTGTTATTTTCAATACAGCGAAACTAGCTACAGATATTGAAAATAATGTTCGAGTGATGGTTTATATTCGCAAGGATGTAGCTGATAATAGCGAGACTATTGAAAAAGAAGGTCAAACTGTTACAAATAATGACTACCACAAGGTATACAATGCTTTGAAGGGGATGTCTACTGTTAAGAGTGTTACTTTTTCAAGTAAAGAAGAACAATATGAAAAATTAACCGAGACAATGGGTGATAACTGGAAAATTTTTGAAGGAGATGCCAACCCCCTCTATGATGCCTATATCGTTGATACAAATACGCCAAGTGATGTAAAAACTGTGGCTGAAGATGCTAAAAAAATTGAAGGTGTGTCTGAGGTTCAGGATGGTGGTGCCAATACAGAACGCCTATTCCAACTAGCATCATTTATCCGTGTTTGGGGATTAGTTATTGCAGGACTTTTGATTTTCATTGCAGTTTTCTTGATTTCAAATACCATTCGTATTACCATTATTTCTCGCAGTCGCGAAATTCAAATCATGCGCTTGGTTGGTGCTAAGAACAGTTATATCCGTGGACCTTTCTTACTTGAAGGTGCCTTCATTGGTTTGCTTGGAGCAACTGCGCCATCAGTGTTGGTCTTTATTGTTTATCGAATGGTTTACCAATCTGTCAATAAGTCATTGGTAGGTCAAAATCTTTCTATGATTGCGCCAGAGGTATTTACTCCTCTGATGATTGCCCTATTATTTGTGATTGGAATTTTCATCGGTTCACTGGGATCAGGAATTTCCATGCGCCGATTCTTGAAGATTTAGGTAAACTAGCTACTTTTATGAGGAGATTAAATGATCTCCTTTTTTGCTACAAAAATTTTAGAAAAAAGTGTAATTTTTTTGTAAAAGCCTTTACAAAAAAAATTAAAGTGGTATAATTAAATCATAAAAGGTGCAAAACGTTTTCGTAAAAACGTTTGCCTAAATAAAAAATAAAGGAGATTTGAATGATGAAAGATAC
>CAKMOM010000013.1:0-17563 GCA_927910965.1 uncultured Streptococcus sp. | reverse complement strand
TTTTTGATTTTCATTGAGTATAAACATGAATAGAGATTAGGAGAATATCCTGATCTTTTTTCTTTTTTGCGAATAATATAGAAAAGGAGGGAAATCATGTTTGTTGCGAGAAATGCTAGGGGACAGCTGGTAAATGTGTTAGAGGGTGAGCTTGAGAAGGAAGAATACACTTGCCCAGCTTGTGGAGGTCAGCTCCGTTTGCGTCAAGGATCAAGTGTAAGGACCCATTTTGCTCATAAATCCCTAAAAGACTGCGATTATTCCTTTGAAAATGAAAGTCCAGAACACCTGGCAAATAAGGAATCCCTTTATCACTGGTTGAAAAAAGAGACAGGAGTACAATTAGAATACCCTCTTCCAGATCTTAAACAGATTGCAGATCTATTTGTAAATGACAATCTAGCTTTAGAGGTTCAGTGTAGTCCCTTGCCTCAAAAAGTTCTTAAAGAGCGTAGTGAGGGCTATCGTAGTCAGGGTTACCAAGTACTGTGGTTGTTGGGGGAAAAACTTTGGCTCAGGGAGCGATTGACTCATCTGCAAGAAGGTTTTCTTTATTTCAGTCAAAACATGGGCTTTTATGTTTGGGAATTAGACAGTGAAAAACAAGTTTTAAGACTCAAATACCTGATTCACCAAGATCTTCGAGGTAAACTCCATTATCAGATTAAGGAATTTCCCTATGGTCACGGTAGTCTACTGGAGATATTACGTTTTCCCTATAAGAAACAAAAAATATCGCATTTTACAGTTTCTCAAGATAAGGACATCTGTCGCTATATCCGGCAGCAACTGTTTTATCAAAATCCCATTTGGATGAAAGCACAAGCAGAAGCCTATCAGAATGGAGAAAATCTCCTGACTTATGAACTAAAAGAATGGTATCCACAAATAAGACCACTAGTAGGTAATTTTTGCCAAATTGAGCAAGATTTGACTCGCTATTATCAGCACTTTTACACCTATTATCAAAAAAATCCTCAAAATGATTTGCAAAAGCTTTATCCACCAGCCTTTTATCAGCAATATTTCTTGAAAAATATGGTAGAATAGAAAGGATGGAGGAATCTAATGGTATTACAAAGACATGAAATAAATGAAAAAGATACATGGGATCTATCAACGATTTACCCAACTGACCAAGCTTGGGAAGAAGCTTTAAAAGAGTTAACAGAAAAATTGGAGACAGTAGCCCAGTATGAAGGCCATCTCTTGGATAGTGCGGATAGCCTACTTGAAATCACTGAATTTTCTCTTGAAATGGAACGCCAAATGGAGAAGCTTTACGTTTATGCTCATATGAAAAATGACCAGGACACACGTGAAGCCAAGTATCAAGAGTACTATGCCAAGGCAATGACTCTATACAGCCAGCTGGACCAAGCCTTTTCATTCTATGAGCCTGAATTTATGGAAATCAGTGAAAAGCAGTATGCTGACTTTTTAGAAGCTCAGCCAAAATTGCAGGTTTATCAACACTATTTTGATAAGCTTTTGCAAGGCAAGGATCACGTTCTTTCACAACGTGAAGAAGAATTATTAGCTGGAGCTGGTGAAATCTTTGGTTCGGCAAGTGAAACCTTCGCTATCTTGGACAATGCGGATATTGTGTTCCCTTATGTTCTTGACGATGATGGTAAGGAAGTTCAGCTATCTCATGGGACTTACACACGTTTGATGGAGTCTAAAAATCGTGAGGTGCGTCGTGGTGCCTATCAAGCTCTTTATGCGACTTATGAACAATTCCAACATACCTATGCCAAAACCTTGCAAACCAATGTTAAGGTGCAAAACTACCGTGCCAAAGTTCGCAACTATAAGAGTGCTCGTCATGCAGCCCTAGCGGTCAATTTTGTTCCAGAGAGTGTTTATGACAATTTGGTAGCAGCAGTTCGCAAGCATTTGCCACTCTTGCATCGTTATCTTAAGCTTCGTTCTAAAATCTTGGGGATTTCAGACCTCAAGATGTACGATGTCTACACACCGCTTTCATCTGTTGAATACAGTTTTACTTACCAAGAAGCCTTGAAAAAGGCAGAAGATGCTTTGGCAGTCTTGGGTGAGGATTACTTGAGCCGTGTTAAACGTGCCTTCAGCGAACGTTGGATTGATGTTTACGAAAACCAAGGCAAGCGTTCAGGTGCCTACTCAGGTGGTTCTTATGATACCAATGCCTTTATGCTTCTTAACTGGCAGGACAATCTGGACAATCTTTTTACCCTTGTTCATGAAACAGGCCACAGTATGCACTCAAGCTATACTCGTGAAACGCAGCCTTATGTTTACGGAGATTATTCTATCTTTTTGGCAGAGATTGCATCAACGACCAATGAAAATATCTTGACGGAGAAATTATTGGAAGAAGTGGAAGACGACGCAACGCGCTTTGCTATTCTTAATAACTTCCTAGATGGTTTCCGTGGAACAGTTTTCCGTCAAACTCAATTCGCTGAGTTTGAACACGCTATTCACCAAGCGGATCAAAATGGGGAAGTCTTGACCAGTGATTTCCTAAATAAACTCTACGCAGACTTGAACCAAGAGTATTATGGTTTGAGTAAGGAAGACAATCCTGAAATCCAATACGAGTGGGCCCGAATTCCACACTTCTACTATAACTACTATGTATACCAATATTCAACAGGCTTTGCAGCAGCCTCAGCCTTGGCTGAAAAGATTGTCCATGGTAGTCAAGAAGACCGTGACCGCTATATCGACTATCTCAAGGCAGGTAAGTCTGACTATCCACTTAATGTCATGAGAAAAGCTGGTGTTGATATGGAGAAGGAAGACTATCTCAATGATGCCTTTGCAGTCTTTGAACGTCGTTTGAATGAGTTTGAAGCCCTTGTTGAAAAATTGGGATTGGCATAAGATGGTTGAATCGTATAGTAAAAATGCCAACCATAACATGCGTCGCCCTGTCGTCAAGGAAGAAATTGTAGACTTGATGCGTCAGCGCCAAAAGCAAGTCACAGGATCTTTGAAAGAATTGGAAGACTTTGCCCGCAAGGAAAATATTCCCATTATTCCCCATGAAACGGTTGCTTATTTCCGTTTTCTCATGGAAACCATACAACCTAAAAACATTCTGGAAATAGGGACGGCTATCGGTTTTTCAGCCCTCTTGATGGCAGAACATGCGCCAAATGCCAAGATTACAACCATTGACCGCAATCCAGAAATGATTGGTTTTGCCAAGGAAAATTTTGCCAAGTTTGACAGTCGTAAGCAAATCACACTCCTAGAAGGAGATGCGGTAGATGTCTTATCAACCTTGACAGAGTCCTATGATTTCGTCTTTATGGATTCAGCCAAGTCTAAATACATCGTCTTTCTGCCAGAAATCCTCAAACACTTGGAAGTTGGTGGTGTGGTTGTTTTGGATGATATTTTTCAAGGTGGTGATGTTGCTAAGGATATTATGGAAGTCCGTCGTGGCCAGCGAACCATTTATCGAGGTCTTCAAAGATTATTTGATGCAACTTTAGACAATCCAGGACTCACTGCAACATTAGTACCTTTAGGGGACGGCATTCTCATGCTTCGTAAAAATGTAGCAGACGTTCAATTGCCTGTTAGCGAATGATTTTCAGAATAATTTAAGAAAATATAGTAAAATAGATAGGGTAACACTTATCTCAAAGGAGTAGACATGAAGAAAAAACTATTGGCAGGTGCCATTACACTATTATCAGTAGCAACTTTAGCAGCTTGTTCCAAAGGTTCAGAAGGTGCAGACCTTATCAGCATGAAAGGGGATGTCATCACAGAACATCAATTTTATGAGCAAGTGAAAAGCAACCCTTCAGCTCAACAAGTCTTGTTGAACATGACCATCCAAAAAGTATTTGAGAAACAATACGGTTCTGAAGTAGATGACAAAGAAGTCAATGATACTATTGCCGAAGAAGAGAAACAATATGGTGAGAACTACCAACGTGTCTTGTCACAAGCAGGTATGACTCTTGAAACACGTAAAGCGCAAATTCGTACAAGTAAATTAGTTGAGTTGGCAGTTAAAAAAGCAGCAGAAGCTGAATTGACAGATGATGCTTACAAGAAGGCCTTTGACGAGTACACTCCAGATGTAACGGCTCAAATTATCCGTTTGGACAATGAAGACAAGGCCAAAGAAATTCTTGAAAAAGCTAAAGCTAGTGATGCAGACTTTGCTCAATTAGCCAAAGATAACTCAACTGATGAGAAAACTAAGGCGAATGGTGGAGAAATCACCTTTGATTCTGCTTCAACAGAAGTACCAGATCAAGTTAAGAAAGCAACTTTTGCATTAGATGTAAATGGAGTTTCTGATGTGATTAGTGTTACTGGAACACAAGCCTACAGCAGCCAATATTACATTGTGAAACTCATTAAGAAAACAGAAAAATCATCTAATATCGATGACTACAAAGAAAAATTAAAAAATGTTATCTTGACTCAAAAACAAAATGACGCATCATTTGTTCAAAGCATTATCGGAAAAGAATTGCAAGCAGCCAACATCAAGGTTAAAGACCAAGCCTTCCAAAATATCTTTACCCAATACATCGGTGGTGGCGATTCAAGCTCAAGCAGTTCTTCAAAAGAATAAAACAGAAAAGAGCCAAGTGCTCTTTTTCTTATGAGAAAATCTTTCTATCTTGAGGGTAAGAGTTTTTTTCTTTCGGAAAAAATGGTATAATAGCAATCAAAACTAGAAAATAAACGGAATTTGGGAATAATTTCTTTTGTTCTCATTAGATTGGTGATACTATGAAGATTAGTAAGAGGCACCTATTAAACTATTCTATTCTAGTTCCTTACTTACTTTTATCTATTTTGGGCTTGATTGTGGTTTATTCGACAACCAGTGCCATTCTTATCGAAGAAGGTAAAAGTGCCCTCCAATTGGTTCGAAGTCAGGGAATGTTTTGGATATTTAGTTTAATATTGATTGCCTTGATATATAAGCTGAAATTGAATTTTTTGAGAAAAGAACGACTTTTATTTATTGTTATGTTTGTTGAGCTGATTCTCTTAGCTTTGGCTCGCTTAATTGGTACGCCAGTCAATGGAGCCTATGGTTGGATTTCAGTAGGACCTTTGACCATTCAGCCAGCAGAGTATTTGAAGATTATCATCGTCTGGTACTTGGCCCAACGTTTTTCAAAACAACAGGATGAAATTGGGATTTACGATTTTCAAGTTTTAACTCAAAATCAATGGATTCCTCGTGCTTTTAATGATTGGCGCTTCGTCCTACTAGTAATGATAGGAAGTTTAGCTATTTTCCCAGATTTGGGGAATGCTACCATCCTAGTTCTTGTCGCCTTGATTATGTATACAGTTAGTGGAATTGCTCATCGTTGGTTTATAGTCTTTATCGGTGTATTATTTGGAGTTTCAGCCCTATCCTTATCAGCTATCTCTATGATCGGGGTTGATAAGTTTTCAAAAGTTCCAGTATTTGGTTACGTTGCTAAGCGTTTCAGTGCCTACTTTAATCCCTTTGCCGATTTGGCAGGGTCAGGCCACCAACTTGCAAATTCCTACTTTGCCATGGTAAATGGTGGGTGGTTTGGTCTAGGCTTAGGAAATTCAATAGAAAAACGTGGTTATTTACCAGAGGCACATACAGACTTTGTATTTTCAATTGTTATTGAAGAGTTTGGATTTGTGGGAGCCAGCTTGATTTTAGCACTTGTCTTTTTCCTGATTTTACGAATTATCCTAGTCGGTATTCGTGCTAAGAATCCCTTTAATTCTATGATGGCGATTGGGGTTGGGGGGATGATGCTGGTACAGGTATTTGTCAATATCGGTGGAATTTCTGGCATTATTCCTTCGACAGGAGTAACCTTCCCCTTCTTATCACAAGGAGGGAACAGTCTCCTAGTCTTGTCTGTAGCCATCGCCTTTGTCTTAAATATTGATGCAAGTGAAAAACGTGCCCAATTATATGAGGAGTTAGAAGCTCACTCATCAAACTATATGTAGAGCTGAGAGTGGAAAGGATTACCTATGTCTCTTCAAAAATTAGAAAACTATAGTAATAAAGCTGTCGTGCAAGAAGAAGTATTGATTTTAACAGAATTGTTAGAAGATATCACTAAAAATATGCTTGCCCCAGAGACTTTTGAAAAAATCATGCAGTTGAAGGAATTGTCAACTCAAGAAGATTATCAAGGTTTGAACCAATTAGTTACTAGTCTGACAAATGATGAAATGGCTTATATTTCACGCTATTTCTCTATCTTGCCTCTTTTGATTAATATTTCTGAAGACGTGGATTTAGCCTATGAAATCAACCATCAAAATAATATCGATCAAGATTATCTTGGTAAATTATCAGCAACGATCAAAATGGTTGCGGAAAAAGAAAACGCGGTTGAAATTCTAGAACACTTGAATGTTGTCCCTGTTTTGACAGCCCATCCAACACAAGTGCAACGTAAGAGTATGTTGGATTTGACTAACCATATCCATACCCTCTTGCGTAAGTACCGTGATGTGAAATTAGGTTTGATTAATAAGGAAAAATGGCATAATGATCTCCGTCGTTACATTGAGATTATCATGCAGACAGATATGATTCGTGAAAAGAAATTGAAAGTAACCAATGAAATCACGAATGTAATGGAATACTACAATAGCTCATTCTTGAAGGCAGTTCCTCATCTGACTGCTGAGTACAAGCGTCTGGCTAAAAAACACGGTTTGGAGTTGAAACATCCTAAACCAATTACCATGGGTATGTGGATTGGTGGAGACCGTGATGGTAATCCCTTTGTTACAGCAGATACCTTGAAACAATCTGCTATGACTCAGTGTGAAGTCATCATGAACTACTATGATGAAAAGATTTACCAACTTTATCGTGAATTCTCTCTCTCAACCAGTATTGTCAATGTAAGCAAGCAAGTTAGAGAAATGGCTCGTCAATCCAAGGACAACTCTATTTATCGTGAAAAAGAGCTGTATCGTCGTGCCTTGTTTGATATTCAATCAAAAATCCAAGCAACAAAAACCTATCTGATTGAGGATAAGGAAGTTGGTGCTCGCTATGAAACAGCTAATGATTTTTATAAGGACTTAATTACCATTCGTGATTCCCTCTTGGAAAACAAGGGTGAAGCACTGATTTCTGGTGATTTTGTTGAGCTGATTCAGGCAGTTGAAATTTTTGGTTTCTATTTGGCATCTATAGACATGCGTCAAGATTCTAGTGTTCACGAAGCCTGTGTAGCTGAACTCTTGAAATCAGCGGGTATTCATTCTCATTATAGCGAACTCAGTGAAGAAGAAAAATGCCAGCTTCTCTTGAAAGAATTAGAGGAAGATCCACGTATTCTTTCTGCCACTCATGTTGAAAAATCAGAGTTACTTGAAAAAGAATTAGCAATCTTTAAAGCTGCTCGTAAGTTGAAAGATAAGTTGGGAGATGATGTCATTCGTCAGACCATCATTTCACATGCAACCAGCGTATCAGACATGTTGGAATTGGCTATCTTGCTAAAAGAAGTAGGGTTAGTTGATAAAGAAAGAGCCCGTGTCCAAATTGTTCCTCTCTTTGAAACAATTGAGGACTTGGACCACTCAGAAGAAACCATGAGAGAATACCTTTCACTTCCTCTTGCTAAGAAATGGATTGCTTCACGCAATAACTACCAAGAAATCATGCTTGGTTACTCTGATAGTAATAAAGATGGTGGTTATCTATCATCATGTTGGACCCTCTACAAGGCTCAACAACAATTGACTGCTATTGGAGATGAATTTGGCGTTAAGGTTACCTTCTTCCATGGTCGTGGTGGGACTGTTGGTCGTGGTGGTGGACCAACCTATGAAGCCATCACATCTCAACCGCTTAAGTCTATCAAGGATCGTATCCGTTTGACGGAGCAGGGTGAAGTAATTGGGAATAAATACGGTAACAAAGACGCTGCCTACTATAATCTTGAAATGTTGGTTTCAGCAGCCATTAACCGTATGATTACTCAGAAGAAGAGCGATACCAATACCTCAAATCGTTACGAAGCTATTATGGATCAAGTGGTGGACCGTAGTTACGATATCTACCGTGATTTGGTCTTTGGAAATGATCATTTTTATGATTATTTCTTCGAATCAAGTCCAATCAAGGCTATTTCAAGCTTTAATATTGGTTCTCGTCCAGCCGCTCGTAAGACTATTACTGAAATCGGTGGTTTGCGAGCTATCCCTTGGGTCTTCTCATGGTCGCAAAGTCGCGTCATGTTCCCTGGCTGGTATGGGGTTGGTTCAAGCTTCAAGGAATTTATCGATAAAAATCCAGAGAATATTGCTATCTTACGAGATATGTACCAAAATTGGCCTTTCTTCCAATCGCTCCTTTCAAATGTTGATATGGTCTTGTCAAAATCAAATATGAACATTGCTTTTGAATATGCCAAACTGTGTGAGGATGATCAAGTAAAAGCAATCTATGAGACTATTTTAAATGAATGGCAAGTGACCAAGGAAGTTATCTTGGCTATCGAAGGGTATGACGAACTTTTGGCTGAAAATCCATATCTAAAAGCCAGTTTGGATTACCGTATGCCTTACTTTAATATCCTCAACTATATCCAGTTGGAGTTGATTAAACGTCAACGTCGAGGAGAATTATCAAGCGATCAAGAAAAATTAATCCATACAACCATCAACGGAATTGCAACAGGATTGCGTAATTCAGGCTGATACCTATCAAGCTTCCTCTTTTCTATAGGGGAAGTTTTTGAATAGTTCAAAAAAATGCTAAAAGAGTCTTGACAAGTAGTTGAAAAATGATATAATTTAACCATTCAGAAAAGTAATCATTCAAACTTTTTAGAGAGTCTGTGGTAGCTGAAAACAGATAAGTGATGATGATGAAAATTGGGCTGAATGTTATTTAGAATTTGAAATCATAAAAAATTCGGTGAGCACACCTTACAGTGCATCTCGTTATTGCGAGACAGAGCGATAGGGGAATTCCCTATAATTGAGGTGGTACCGCGCATCGACGTCCTCACACAAGTTTTTTGTGTGAGGACTTTTTTTGATGGAGGTTAGTATGGAAAGAAAACGATGGCGTCGCTTGTTTGTATAAGTGAAGTATTTTAAAGGAATAAAAAGGAGAAATAGAATGAAAAATAAACGTTTAATTGGAATTATCGCTGCATTAGCAGTCTTAGTAGCAGGAAGCTTGATTTACTCTTCAATGAATAAACCAGAAGCTAAGAATGAGAAGAAAGTTGCCAAAGTTGGTGTCCTTCAGTTTGTGAGCCATCCATCTCTTGACTTGATTTATAAAGGGATCCAAGATGGACTTGCAGAAGAAGGATATAAAGATGATCAAGTTAAAATCGATTTTATGAACTCAGAAGGTGACCAAAGTAAGGTTGCGACAATGAGCAAACAGTTGGTTGCAAATGGGAATGACCTTGTGGTTGGTATTGCAACGCCAGCTGCTCAAGGCTTGGCTAGTGCCACAAAAGACTTACCGGTTATCATGGCCGCTATTACAGACCCAATTGGTGCTAACTTGGTCAAAGATTTGAAAAAACCAGGTGGCAACATTACAGGGGTATCTGACCATAATCCAGCTCAACAACAAGTTGAACTTATTAAGGCTCTTACACCAAATGTGAAAACAATCGGAGCTCTTTACTCAAGTAGCGAAGATAATTCCAAAACTCAGGTTGAAGAATTTAAGGCTTATGCTGAAAAAGCAGGTTTGACAGTGGAAACATTTGCAGTTCCTTCAACAAATGAAATTGCTTCAACAGTTAACGTTATGACTAGTAAGGTTGATGCTATCTGGGTTCCAATTGATAACACTATTGCCTCAGCCTTCTCAACTGTTGTATCAAGCAACCAATCAGCTAAAAAACCAATCTACCCAAGCGCAACTGCCATGGTAGAAGCAGGTGGCTTGGCATCCGTTGTAGTTGACCAACACGACCTTGGTGTGGCAACTGGTAAAATGATTGCACAAGTCTTGAAAGGTGCAAAACCAGCCGATACTCCAGTAAATGTCTTTTCAACTGGTAAATCAGTAATCAACAAAAAAATGGCACAAGAGCTAGGTATTACGATTCCTGAATCTGTTCTAAAAGAAGCAGGGCAAGTGATCGAATAATCTGTAATGGAGGAGTTGGGGACATCTCCTCTAATTTTTTACAATAGACATCATATAGAAAAAGGTTAAGAAACAGATGATATTATCTATTATTTCTCAAGGATTTGTCTGGGCTATTCTAGGTCTGGGAATCTTTATGACATTTAGGATTTTGAACTTTCCAGATATGACGACAGAAGGTTCCTTCCCTCTTGGGGGGGCTGTTGCTGTCACTCTGATAACGAAAGGTGTGAATCCCTTTTTAGCGACACTTGTTGCTGTTGGAGCTGGTTGTTTGGCTGGAATGGCAGCAGGACTTCTTTATACAAAAGGGAAGATTCCAACTTTGCTCTCAGGGATTTTGGTGATGACTTCTTGTCACTCTATCATGCTCTTAATTATGGGACGTGCGAATTTAGGCCTGCTTGGAACCAAGCAAATTCAGGATGTTTTGCCTTTTGATTCGGATTTGAATCAACTCTTGACAGGTCTCATCTTTGTGAGTATTGTTATTGCTCTCATGCTCTTTTTCTTGGACACCAAACTCGGACAGGCCTATATTGCTACAGGTGACAATCATGATATGGCTAGAAGTTTCGGGATTCATACTGGACGCATGGAGCTTATGGGTTTGGTTTTATCAAATGGTGTGATTGCCCTTGCAGGTGCTCTTATTGCTCAGCAAGAAGGTTATGCCGATGTATCTCGAGGAATCGGGGTTATCGTTGTGGGACTTGCAAGTTTGATTATTGGAGAAGTTATCTTCAAGAGTTTGAGTTTGGCAGAACGTCTGGTTGCCATCGTTGTCGGGTCTATCGCTTATCAATTCTTAGTGTGGGCAGTTATTGCGCTTGGCTTTAATACAAGTTACCTTCGTTTATACAGTGCCTTGATTTTAGCAGTCTGCCTCATGATTCCAACATTTAAGCAAACCATCTTGAAAGGAGCCAAGTTAAGCAAATGACAGCAATTGTAGAATTAAAAAATGCAACCAAAATCGTTAAAAATGGCTTTGATGAAGAAAAGATTATTTTAATGATGTTTCCTTAGAAATTTTTGAACAGGATTTTATCACGATTTTAGGTGGAAATGGTGCTGGGAAATCAACTCTCTTTAACACTATTGCAGGAACCTTGTCATTAACCAGTGGAACCATCCGTATTTTGGGTGAAGATGTTACCAAGTTTTCACCAGAGAAGCGGGCTAAGTATCTGTCTCGAGTTTTCCAAGATCCTAAGATGGGGACAGCTCCCCGTATGACAGTAGCTGAAAATCTTTTGATTGCCAAGTTTCGTGGTGAAAAGCGTGGACTGTTTCCGAGACGTCTGGCTAGCTATAAGGATGAGTTTCAGGCAACTATTGAAAAAGTGGGAAACGGTCTTGAGAAACACTTGAATACACCAATTGAGTTCTTATCTGGTGGACAAAGACAGGCTTTGAGTCTCTTGATGGCAACCTTGAAGCGTCCAGAATTACTCTTGTTAGACGAGCATACTGCAGCCCTTGATCCAAAGACCAGTGTCGCACTCATGGAGTTGACAGATGAATTTGTCAAGAAAGATCAGCTGACAGCGCTTATGATTACCCACCATATGGAAGATGCTCTCAAATATGGCAATCGCTTGATTGTCATGAAAGAAGGACGATTATCCAAGATTTGAACCAAGAAGAAAAAGCAAAAATGAAAATCTCTGATTATTATCAACTCTTTGAATAAAGTAGGGAAAATGAGTGAAATGGTTTACTTTTTTTCTGAAATAAAGTATACTATATAAAGTAAACTATGATAACATGGAGGTATTGTGTATGGTTGACAAACAAGTCATTGAAGAAATCAAAAACAATGCCAACATTGTGGAAGTCATAGGAGATGTGATTTCTTTACAAAAGGCAGGACGGAACTATCTAGGGCTCTGTCCTTTTCATGGTGAAAAAACACCTTCTTTCAACGTTGTTGAGGATAAGCAGTTTTACCACTGTTTTGGTTGTGGTCGATCAGGTGACGTCTTTAAGTTCATCGAGGAGTACCAAGGGGTTCCCTTTATGGAGGCTGTCCAAATCTTAGGTCAGCGTGTTGGGATTGAGGTTGAAAAGCCGCTTTATAGTGAACATAAGCCAGTTTCGCCTCACCAAGCTCTTTATGATATGCACGAAGATGCTGCCAAATTTTACCATGCTATTCTCATGACAACGACTATGGGAGAAGAGGCCAGAAATTACCTTTATCAGCGTGGTTTGACAGATGAAGTGCTCAAACATTTTCGGATTGGTTTAGCACCTCCAGAACGCAACTATCTTTATCAACGTTTGTCTGGTCAGTATCGTGAAGAGGATTTTCTAGATTCAGGATTGTTTTATCTCTCGGATGCTAATCAATTTGTAGATACATTTCACAATCGGATCATGTTTCCCCTGACAAATGACCAGGGCAAGGTCATTGCCTTCTCAGGTCGTATCTGGCAGAAAACGGATTCACAAACTTCTAAGTATAAAAATAGCCGATCGACTGCAATTTTTAACAAAAGTTACGAATTATATCATATGGATAGGGCAAAAAAATCTTCTGGCAAAACCAGTGAGATTTACCTGATGGAAGGATTCATGGATGTCATTGCAGCCTATCGGGCTGGAATCGAAAACGCTGTGGCGTCCATGGGAACAGCCTTGAGCCGTGAGCATGTTGAGCATCTGAAAAGGTTAACCAAGAAGTTGGTTCTGGTATACGATGGCGATAAGGCTGGGCAAGCTGCGACATTGAAAGCACTGGATGAAATTGGTGATATACCTGTGCAAATTGTCAGCATGCCTGATAACTTGGATCCAGATGAGTATCTACAAAAAAAATGGTCCAGAAGACTTGGCCTATCTATTAACGAAAACTCGTATTAGTCCGATTGAGTTTTACATTCACCAGTACAAACCTGAAAATAGTGAAAATTTGCAGGCTCAGATTGAGTTTATTGAAAAAATAGCTCCCTTGATTGTTCAAGAAAAATCTATTACTGCTCAAAACAGCTATATACATATTTTAGCTGACAGTCTGGCGTCCTTTGATTATGCCCAGATTGAGCAGATTGTTAATGAGAGTCGTCAGGCACAAAGGCAGAATCGCATGGAAGGTATTTCCAGACCGACGTCAATCACTATGCCTGTCACCAAGCAGTTATCAGCTATTATGAGAGCAGAAGCTCATCTACTTTATCGAATGATGGAATCTCCTCTTGTTTTGAACGATTACCGTTTAAGGGAAGACTTTGCATTTGACACACCTGAATTTCAGGTCTTATATGACTTGCTTGGCCAGTATGGAAATCTTCCTCCGGAAGTTTTAGCAGAACAGACAGATGAAGTTGAAAGAGCTTGGTACCAAGTCTTAGCTCAGGATTTGCCTGCTGAGATGTCACCTCAGGAACTTAGTGAAGTAGAAATGACTCGAAACAAGGCTCTCTTGAATCAGGACAATATGAGAATCAAAAAGAAGGTGCAGGAAGCGAGCCATGTAGGAGATACAGACACAGCCCTAGAAGAATTGGAACGTTTAATTTCCCAAAAGAGAAGAATGGAGTAATAATGGCAACAAAACAAAAAGAAGTAACAACATTTGATGTACAAGTAGCAGAATTTATCCGTAATCATAAACAAAAAGGGACAGCAACTGATGATGAAATTAATGCAAGTCTGGTGATTCCTTTTACCTTGGATGCTGATGGGATTGAAGACCTCTTGCAACGAATTCAGGATGCAGGGATTTCTATCACAGATAACGAAGGAAATCCAAGTGCGCGTGTTCTTAGCACTGAAGAAGAGCCAGAACTCAGTGATGAGGACTTGATTGGTTCAACTTCGGCTAAGGTTAATGACCCTGTCCGTATGTACTTGAAAGAAATCGGGGTCGTACCTCTCTTGACCAATGAAGAGGAAAAAGAATTGGCGCTTGCTGTTGAAGCTGGTGATATCGAAGCCAAACAACGTCTTGCGGAAGCCAACCTTCGTTTGGTTGTTTCTATTGCTAAACGCTATGTTGGTCGTGGTATGCAGTTCCTTGACTTGATTCAAGAAGGAAATATGGGCTTGATGAAGGCGGTTGACAAGTTTGATTATTCTAAAGGGTTCAAGTTTTCAACTTACGCAACTTGGTGGATTCGTCAGGCTATCACTCGTGCTATTGCGGATCAAGCTCGTACCATCCGTATCCCAGTTCACATGGTTGAAACCATCAATAAATTGGTTCGTGAACAGCGTAACCTCCTTCAAGAATTGGGACAAGATCCAACACCAGAACAAATCGCTGAACGTATGGATATGACCCCTGACAAGGTTCGTGAAATCTTGAAGATTGCCCAAGAACCGGTATCCCTTGAAACTCCAATCGGTGAAGAGGATGATAGCCACCTTGGGGACTTTATCGAAGATGAAGTGATTGAAAATCCAGTGGACTATACAACTCGTATCGTTTTGCGTGAGCAGTTGGATGAGGTCTTGGATACTCTTACAGACCGTGAAGAAAATGTTTTGCGTCTGCGTTTTGGGCTAGATGATGGTAAAATGCGTACCCTTGAAGATGTGGGTAAAGTCTTTAACGTGACTCGCGAGCGTATCCGTCAGATTGAAGCTAAAGCTTTGAGAAAACTACGCCAACCAAGTCGCAGCAAACCGCTTCGTGATTTTATTGAAGACTAAGAGTGAGGATGAATATGGCTTATACAGAAGAGCAAATTGAAAACATCAAAACACGAATTTTATCAGCCTTGGAAGAAGTTATTGACCCTGAGTTGGGAATCGATATTGTCAATCTTGGTTTGATCTATGAAATTCGTTTTGACGGTGACACAGGACAAACAGAGATTGATATGACTTTGACAACCATGGGTTGTCCTCTAGCAGACCTTTTGACAGACCAGATTTATGATGCTATGACAGAGGTTCCAGAAGTAACGGATACTGAGGTCAAATTAGTTTGGTATCCAGCCTGGACTGTTGAAAAAATGAGTCGCTATGCACGTATTGCCCTAGGCATTAAGTAAACAAATAAAAACATGTGAGAGATTATTGGAAAAGCGAGGAAATTTCCCCCTCTTTTCCTCTAGTCTCTCCTTTCTTTTGCTGATTTTATTCAAAGAAAATGATATAATAGTAGTTATGGAAAAAAAGAAATTACGCATCAATATGTTGAGTTCAAGTGAGAAAGTAGCAGGACAAGGAGTTTCAGGTGCTTACCGTGAATTAGTTCGTCTTCTTCACCGTGATGCCAAGGACCAATTGATTGTTACAGAAAATCTTCCAATAGAGGCAGATGTGACTCACTTTCATACAATTGATCTCCCCTATTATTTATCAACATTCCAGAAGAAACGATCAGGAAGGAAAATTGGCTATGTGCATTTCTTACCTGATACACTCGAGGGGAGTTTGAAAATTCCATTTTTCATAAAGGGAATTGTGAAACGCTATGTATTTTCTTTTTACAACCGGATGGAGCACTTGGTGGTGGTCAATCCTATGTTTATTGAGGATTTAGTGGCAGCTGGTATTCCACGTGAAAAAGTGACCTATATCCCTAACTTTGTCAACAAGGAAAAATGGCATCCGCTTCCACAGGAAGAGGTAGCGAGACTGCGTACAGAGCTAGGTCTTAGTGACAATCAGTTTATCGTAGTAGGTGCTGGTCAAGTTCAGAAACGCAAAGGGATTGACGATTTTATCCGTCTGGCTGAGGAATTGCCGCAAATTACCTTTATCTGGGCAGGTGGTTTCTCTTTTGGTGGTATGACAGATGGTTATGAACGCTACAAGAAAATCATGGAAAATCCCCCTAAAAATTTGATTTTTCCAGGTATTGTATCGCCAGAGCGGATGCGCGAATTGTATGCCCTAGCGGATCTTTTCTTGCTTCCTAGTTACAATGAACTCTTTCCTATGACTATCCTAGAAGCTGCCAGTTGTGAAGCTCCGATTATGTTGCGTGATTTAGATCTTTATAAGGTAATTTTGGAGGGCAATTATCGGGCGACAGCAGATAGAGAAGAGATGAAAGAAGCTATTCTGGAATATCAAGCGAATCCTGATGCTTTAAAAGATTTGAAAGAAAAAGCTAAGAATATTTCTAGAGAGTATTCTGAAGAGCATCTGTTACAAATCTGGTTGGACTTTTATGAGAAACAAGCCGCTTTAGGGAGAAAGTAAAAAGTGAGGTAATCTATGCGAATTGGTTTATTTACAGATACCTATTTTCCTCAGGTTTCAGGTGTTGCGACCAGTATTCGAACCTTGAAAACCGAACTTGAAAAGCAGGGACATGCTGTTTTTATATTTACAACGACAGATAAGGATGTCAATCGTTATGAAGATTGGCAAATTATCCGCATTCCAAGTGTTCCTTTCTTTGCTTTTAAGGATCGCCGCTTTGCCTATCGAGGATTCAGCAAGGCGCTTGAAATTGCTAAACAATATCAACTGGATATTATCCATACTCAGACAGAATTTTCTCTTGGCTTGTTGGGAATTTGGATTGCGCGTGAATTGAAGATTCCAGTCATCCATACCTATCACACCCAATACGAAGACTACGTGCATTATATTGCTAAGGGGATGTTGATTCGTCCTAGTATGGTCAAGTACTTAGTAAGAGGTTTCCTGCATGATGTGGATGGGGTTATTTGCCCGAGTGAGATTGTCCGTGACTTGCTATCTGACTATAAGGTCAAGGTTGAAAAAAGGGTCATTCCAACTGGGATTGAATTAGCCAAGTTTGAGCGTCCAGAAATCAAGCAAGAAAATCTAAAAGAACTGCGTAGTAAATTAGGGATTCAAGAGGACGAACAGATGTTGCTTAGTCTTTCCAGAATTTCCTATGAAAAAAATATTCAAGCAGTACTAGCAGCCTTTGCAGAAGTTCTGAAAGAAGAAGACAAGGTCAAACTGGTGGTAGCTGGGGATGGTCCTTATCTGGATGACCTCAAAGAGCAAGCCAAGAAACTAGAGATTCAAGACTACGTCATCTTTACAGGCATGATTGCTCCTAGTGAGACGGCTCTTTACTATAAGGCGGCGGATTTCTTCATCTCGGCATCGACAAGTGAAACGCAAGGTTTGACATACTTGGAAAGCTTAGCCAGTGGAACACCTGTCATTGCACATGGAAATCCTTATCTGGACAACCTGATCAGTGATAAAATGTTTGGAACCTTGTATTACGGTGAACATGATTTGGCTGGTGCTATTTTAGAGGCCCTGATTGCAACACCAGACATGAATGAGCATACTTTATCAGAGAAGTTGTATGAGATTTCAGCTGAAAACTTTGGGAAACGAGTACATGAGTTTTATCTGGATTCCATCATTTCAAATAACTTCCAGAAAGATTTAGCCAAAGATGATACGGTCAGCCAGCGTATCTTTAAGACGGTTTTGTATCTTCTGCTCAAATCCAGCTGATAGCACCACACAGGCGTGCAGACCCAGGTA